>JBBRVT010000799.1:0-1500 GCA_038246615.1 Burkholderiales bacterium | reverse complement strand
GGGTGGCCGGCAGGCAGGCTCGGGCTTGCAGTCGGGTTCATCGGTGCTCCGTCAAGCTGCCCGTGCACGTTGCCACAGGGCACGGCTGGCACGCTGGGCATCGCCCAGAATCTGGTCCAGATCGGCCTTCACCGGCCGGCCGTCTTGCACCACCTGTTCACCGTCGACGAACACATGGGCGACGTCACGCCCCTGCGCCACATGCACCAGGTTGCCCAGCGGGTTCTCGCAGGGCACCAGGTGCGGCCGGCGGAAGTCCAGCACCACCAGGTCGGCCTGCTTGCCGACTTCAATCGAGCCAATGCGGTGGTCCAGGCCCATGGCCCGTGCGCCGTCGATGGTGGCCATGCGCAGCACATCGGCAGGCTGCCAGAAGTCGCTCACCGCGCCGTCTTGCACCCGGCCCATGGCCAGCGCCCAGCGCATCACCTCCACCAGGTCGGCATGCATGTTGTCGGAGCCCAGCGTCAGCCTGGCACCGGCGCGCCGCAGCGCGGTGGTGGGCGCGATGGTGCCGCCGGTGGCATTGCCCTTGGGCACATGGGCCACATGGATGCCGGCGCGGCCACAGCGGTCGATGTCGGTCGCGTCCATGTGGATGCAGTGGGCCGCGATCAGCCGGTCGTTGAGCAGGCCGACGTCCTGCAGCAGTTGCGCAGGGGTGCAGCCGCTGCGGCGCTGGACCTGCGCCACCTCGGTCTTGCTCTGCGCCAGGTGGGTGTTGACCCGCAGATCATGGGCAGCGGCGGCGGCCGCAATCTCGCGCAGGAAGGCATCAGAGCAGGTGTCGGGCGCATGCGCCGACAACTGCACGCCCGTGCGACCACCAAAGCCGCCATGCCAGCGCTCGGCCAGTGCGATCGCCGCGCCCAGGGTTGCCGTGCCGATGTCGGTGCGGTGCTCCCAGCGGCCGTCGCCCACCAGAGAGAAGTCTGCGTCGTGGATGCGGCCGCAGCTGTAGACCCGCCCACCCAGGTCGGCCATGGCGGGCAGCGTCAGGTCGGCATGCACATAGGTGTCGTTGATCAGGGTCGAGCCGAACAACAGCGCCTCGCAGGCGCCCAGCCGGGCCAGGGCCACCGCCTCGTCGGGTGTCACGTCGTGGCCATGCGGAATGCCCGGGGTGTAGGCCGGCGCAAAGCCCAGGTCTTCGGCCACGCCGCGCACCATGCTGAGGATGGCGTGGGTGTGCACGTTGACAAGACCGGGGCAGGCCACGTGGCCGGGCAAGGCCAGCGTGCGCCGGGCGGTGGTGCCCGCCGGCAACTCGGCACGCGGGCCGATCCAGGCGAAGCGGCCATCGCGCACCAGCAAGGCGGCATCGTCGATCACCGTCATCTGCCCATCGACGGTGATCACCGTCAGCTCGGTCAGCAGCAGGTCGGCCGGCGGCAAGAGGGGTTCGGTCATCGGGGCGCTCGGTTTGAAAGTAGAAGTTCAGTCGATTTTCTCGAACAGCACGTCCTGCGCGCCTTGCCACAACACCCGCTGCCCCAACTG
>JBBRVT010000798.1:0-1502 GCA_038246615.1 Burkholderiales bacterium | reverse complement strand
GTAGACCACGCCGTCGATGTCGAAGGGCAGCGTGTCGCGCCTGGCGCCCATGGCCTGGTGGAAGGCCACCAGGCCGTCGGCGCCGGCGGCCACGGTGCGGTCGGCACACACCGGCAGGCCGAAGCCGGCGATGGCGTCGAGCACGGCACTGTGGGTGAGCGGCTCGGCCCAGCCCTGCACGGCGCCCAGGCCGTAGGCAAAGAAGCTCAGCGGCCGCTGTGCGGCAATCGCCGGGTCGAGCTGGCGCACCGCGCCGGCGGCGGCGTTGCGCGGGTTGACGAAGCTCTTCTCGCCCTTGGCGCGTTGGCGTTCGTTCATGCGCTCGAAGGCGTCGCGGCGCATGTACACCTCGCCGCGCACCTCCAGCAGCGGCGGCAGGTCGGCCGCTGCGCCCTGCAGCCTCAGCGGGATCTGGCCGATGGTGCGGATGTTCTGCGTCACGTCTTCGCCGGTCTCGCCGTCGCCGCGGGTGGCGGCCTGCACCAGCACACCGGCTTCGTAGCGCAGGTTGATGGCCAGGCCGTCGAACTTCAGCTCGGCGGCATAGGCCACCGGCGGCGCGTCGTCGGGCAGGCCCAGCTCGCGGCGCACGCGGGCGTCGAAGGCCAGCGCGCCACTGGGCTCGGTGTCGGTCTCGGTGCGGATGCTGAGCATCGGCAGCGCATGGCGCACCGGCGCAAAGCCGGCCAGCACCTGGCCGATGACGCGCTGGGTGGGTGAATCGGCCGTGCGCAGCGCCGGGTGGGCGGCCTCCAGCGCCTGCAGTTCATTGAACAGCGCGTCGTAGGCGGCGTCGGGCAGTTCGGGGTCGTCCAGCACGTGATAACGGTGTGCGTGGTGGTGCAGCCGGGCGCGCAGATCGGCGGCGCGCAGCGTGGCGTCTTCGGGCGCCGATGTGGTCGCAGGAGCGGGCGCTGACAGTGGCACATCGGGCATGCGGCCGAGTGTAGAGTCGGCCGCCGATGCTGCCGTCCATGCCGCCGCCGATGCCCACCACGCCCAGCCTCCCGCGCTGCCTGCGCCGCCACCTGCTGACGGGCTGGCTGTGCCTGGCCTTCGGTCTGGCCACCGGTCTGGCCACCAGCGCACTGCCGGCCTGGGCCGCCCGGCCTGGCAAGCCCGCAGCCGCCGTGCCGATGCGCCTGCCATCCACCGTGGTGCCGCAGGCCTACAACCTGCACCTGCAGGTCGACCCCGACCAGCCGCGCCACCAGGGCGAGGTGGAGATCCGCCTGCAACTGCAGCAGCCGGTGCCCGCGCGCGGCTCCATCCGCCTGCATGCCAAGGGCCTGCAGCTGCGCGAGGTGTGGCTGGAGACCGGCGCGCGGCGCTGGCGCGGCAAGGCCACGCAGGTGGACGCGGAGCGGGTCGACCTGCACTTCGGCCAGCCGCTGCCAGCCGGGCCAGCGCTGCTGTCCATCGCCTTCAGCGGCCGCATCGCCGAACGTGATGTGAACGGCCTGTTCCGCCAGCAGGAGAGCGGGCCGTCTGGTGTGCACTGG
>JBBRVT010000797.1:0-1504 GCA_038246615.1 Burkholderiales bacterium | reverse complement strand
GATCAAACCCCACGGGCGCCTGGTGCACCAGCAGCCACAAGGTCAGGCCGAGGCGGAAGAACCACACGCCCAGCACCGCCAGATAAAGGTGCAAAGCCCAAAAGCGGTGGGCCTGGATGCGCCGCGCCATCGCCGCACGCAGCGTCAGCCCGGCAAACAGAAGGATCAGCAGCGCGTTCAAGCTGATGCCCAGGTGCTGCCAGAACTGCGCCGGGTTGGCGGGTGCGCTGCGCGCCCACACCAGGAACAGGCCACCCACGGCCAGTACCACGGCCGAAAGCAGGTAGCTGCGGCCGACCCAGTGATGCACTCGCGGCGCCGTGCGCCGCAGCGCCGGCCACAGCTGCAGCGCGCCACCGAGCAGCACCGTCACCGTGAACAGCAGGTGGCTGGCGAGCACGCTGTTGCCAAAGCCGTCGCCCGGCACGTAGCCGCGTGGCATGACGCTGTTCCATACGTTCAGGTCGCCCGCGACGACGGCGCCGCCGTACAGGCTGATGACGTAAAGCATGAACACGGCCTGCCCCGACAACGCGACAAGCAGCCAGGCCGCTGCCGCCCGCTGCAGCGCCCGGCCGGCCATCGGTCGATGCGTCTTTGGATGCGCCGTGGCGGGCAGGGGCAGACTGGTCATGGTGCAGCGAGGTGGCGGCTGGAGATGGCGAGCAGTCTGGCCGGCGCGGGTGCCGCGTTGGCGCGCCGGCCGACGGGTCACGCGGCGGTGTGCCCGAGGCACGCAGGCGGGCGACGGGCCGCCACCTTGCAAGGACGATGTGGATCCGGCCCTGGCCCGGGGGGACGGGCACGTGCCAAGGCGTCGGATACTTCGCCCCCATGCCCGACGCCGCCCCCGCCCCCACCGCCATCCTGCTGACCGACCTGGTCGACAGCTCCGCTCTGTCGGCCGAATTGGGCGATGCGCGCATGGCCACCGTTTGGGCTGCCCACGACCGCATGGCGCGCGACCTGCTGCTGGCATGGCGCGGCACCGAGGTCGACAAGTCCGACGGCTTTTTGCTGCTGTTCGACGCCGTCGACAACGCTGTCGGCTACGCGCTGGCCTATCACCGCGCCCTGGCTTCGATGCAGCCGCCGCTGCATGCCCGTGCCGCGGTGCATGTGGGTGTGGTGCAGATCCGCCCGAACGCGCCCGATGACGTGGCCCGTGGCGCCAAGGCCTTCGAGGTGGATGGTGTGGCCAAGCCGCTGGCGGCGCGTGCCATGGGCGGTGCGCGCGGCGGGCAGACGTTGTTGACGCGCCCGGCACTGGATGCCCTGCAGCCTGCGCTGCTGGCGGCGGGCGCAGCCGCGCCGCGCGTGATGGCGCACGGCCACTGGCGCGCCAAGGGCCTGCCCGAGCCGCTGGAGCTGTTCGAGGTGGGCGCGCCCGGCGCGCCCTTCAGCGCCCCGCCCGATTCCGACAAGCTGTGGCGCGTCGTGCGCCAGGGCGACCACTGGCTGCCGCTGCGCGAACAGCGCCACAGCCTGCCGGCCGAACGCGATG
>JBBRVT010000796.1:0-1506 GCA_038246615.1 Burkholderiales bacterium | reverse complement strand
TGGCCGACCGGCCGCATGCCGCCGACCTGCTTCTCGACCAGAACCTGGGCCGCCAGCCGGGCGACTACGCCGCGCTGCTGCCGGCGGCAGTGGTCCGCCTGACCGGCCCGGCCTTTGCCCTGCTGCGGCCCGAGTTCGCCGCCGCGCGCGCTGCCAGCCTGGCCCGGCGTGGCGATGGCCGCCTGCGCCACCTGCTGATCAGCATGGGCGGCGCTGATCCGCAGCAGGCCACGCTGCGGGTGCTGCAGGCGCTGCAACACGCGCCGATCCAGGGACCGGACCAGGCACCGCTGCCGGCCGAGGTCAGCATCACCGTGGTGCTGGGGGCGCAGGCCGATACGTTGGCTGCGGTCCAGGCCCTGCTGCCTGCCCTGCCCTGGCGCAGTCAGCTGCTGTGTGATGTGCGCGACATGGCGCCGCTGCTGCAGGCGGCCGACCTGGCCATCGGCGCAGCCGGCGGCAGTGCCTGGGAGCGCTGCTGCCTTGGCCTGCCCAGCCTGCTGCTGGTGCTGGCCGACAACCAGCGCCCTGGCACACAGGCCCTGGTGGTCGCGGGCGCGGCGCTGGCGCTGGGTCTTGTCGACGATCTGCCGGCCACGCTGCCCGCTGCCCTGCAGCGCCTGGCCAGACCAGGGGCGCTGCAGCCGCTTTCAACCGCCGCAGCGGCCGTCACCGACGGCCTGGGCGCGCAGCGGGTGGCCGACGCCTTGCTCACCCCCAGCTGATGGCCATGCCCGCGCCCACCGGCACCCTGCGCCCGCTGGCGGCCGGCGACCTGCAGCTGCTGCGTGCCTGGCGCAACCAGCCCGACGTGCGGCGCCACATGTTCAGCACCCACCAGATCGCCGAGGCCGAGCACCGGCAATGGTTCGCCCGACAGCAGGCCGACCCCACGCGCCGGCTGTGGCTGTTCCTGCGCGGTGGCCAGCCGCTGGGCTTCGTGCACTTCAGCGGCGTGGCGCCTGGCGGCGTGGCCGACTGGGGCTTCTACGCCGCACCCGGCGCGCCCAAGGGCACCGGCCGCGCGCTGGGCCAGGCGGCGCTGGCGCGGGCCTTCGGCAGCGAACAGCTGCACAAGGTCTGTGGCCAGGTGCTGGCCGGCAACACGGTGTCGCTGGCCTTCCACCGCCGCCTGGGCTTTGCCGAGGAAGGCGTGCTGCGCCAGCAGCACCGCAGCGCCGACCCAGACGGCGCCCACTACCATGACGTCCATTGCTTCGGGTTGCTGCGTGCCGACTGGCCCGGGCCCGCGCAGGAGCCCGAAGCATGACGAAGACAATGACCGAGCCCTTGCCCGCCATCACCATCGCCGGCCGGCGCATCGCCGCCGATGCGCCGCCCTACGTGATCGCCGAACTGTCGGCCAATCACAACGGCAGCCTGGACACCGCGTTGGCCATCGTCGATGCGGCCAAGGCCGCCGGCGCCGATGCGGTGAAGCTGCAGACCTACCGGCCCGACACCATCACGCTGGACAGCGACGGCCCCGGCTTCGTGATCGAGGGC
>JBBRVT010000795.1:0-1512 GCA_038246615.1 Burkholderiales bacterium | reverse complement strand
GTGAAGGACGGCATCACCAGCTGGATCCATGGCTGGAAGAAGCGTGGTTGGCGCACCGCCGACAACAAGCCGGTGAAGAACATCGAGCTGTGGCAGCGCCTGGACGCGCTGGTGGCCAGCCACGACGTGCAGTGGCACTGGGTCAAGGGCCATTCGGGCGACCCCGGCAACGAGCGTGCCGACGCGCTGGCCAACCGCGGTGTGGACACGCTGCGTGCTGGCTGAGCTCCGGCACCGGTGCGGGCCAGCGCCCGTTCAAGCCGCTGGGTCGGGCAGCGCCCGTTAAAGTCGATCGACGATGGAAGAACTGCCCTGATGAAGATGCTGCGTGTGGTGGTCGTGTTGGTGGGTCTTGGCGCTGCTGCGGGGGGTGCCTGGTGGGTGCAGAACCGGCCGGCGGCCGGTGCTGGCGCGCCGGCTGCGGCTGGTGCCCCGTCCGGTGGCGCAACCGGCCCGGCTGCGCGCGGGCCGGGCGGCCCGGTGGCGGTGGAGGTGGGCAAGGTGCAGCGCATGCGCCTGGAAGACGACGCTCAGGCCGTCGGCACCTTGCGCTCCAACCAGAGCGTGGTGCTGCGGCCCGAGGTCAGCGGGCGCATCGTCAAGCTGGCCTTCAGTGATGGCCAGCGTGTCAGGCGTGGCCAGTTGCTGGTGCAGCTGGACGACACCCTGCAACAGGCCCAGATCAAGCAGGCCGAGGCGCAGGCCGGCATTGCCCGCACCAACCTGCAGCGCAGCCGCGAACTGGTGGCGCAGAACTTCGTCAGCCAGAGCGCGGTGGACCAGAACGCTGCGGCGCTGGACGTGGCCCTGGCCCAGGTGGCGCTGGCCCAGGCCCAGGCCGCACGCATGCAGGTGCTGGCGCCGTTCGACAGCATGGCCGGCATCCGGCAGGTGAGCCTGGGTGATTACGTCAAGGACGGCGCCGACATCGTCAACCTGGACGACGTGTCCTCGGTGTGGGTCGACTTCCACCTGCCCGAGCGCTTCCTCAGCCGCATCAAGCCGGGCCAGGGGGTCGATGTGTCGCTGGACGCGCTGCCGGGCCGCAGGCTGAAGGCGGTGGTGGGTGCGCTCGATTCCCAGGTGGACGCCAACGGCCGCGCGGTGCTGGTGCGTGCCCGCCTGGCCAACCCCGACGGCGTGCTGCGCAGCGGCATGTTCGCCAGGGCGCGGGTGGTGTTCTCGGTGCGTGAAGCGGCCCTGGTGGTGCCCGAAGAAGCGCTGGTGCCGCAGGGCGACAAGCAGTTCGTGGTGCTGGTGGTGCCGGGCGACAAGGGCCCGGTGTCCAGGCGGGTCGAAGCCCGCATCGGCCAGCGGGTGGCTGGCAAGGTGGAACTGCTGACCGGCGTCAGCGAAGGCGACACCGTGGTGCTGGCTGGCCAGGCGCGCCTGATGCGCGGTGACGGGCTGCCGCTGCGGGTGGTCGACATCAGCAAGCCCGGCGGTGGCCGGCCGGCCGGCAAGCCAGGGGCCGCTGCATCGGGTGCCGGACCGGCCCCCACCCCGGCCCCC
>JBBRVT010000794.1:0-1517 GCA_038246615.1 Burkholderiales bacterium | reverse complement strand
GGCCTGGACCCGACAGCCGGCACCGCGTCGGCCATCGCCGAGGTGGTGCGGTACCACCTGCTGGAGACCCTCACCAAGATCCGGCCCGACGCCACAGCCGCCCCGTTGCTGGGCACCAGCTGGACGGTGAAGCCCGACAACAAGACCTGGGCCTTCCAGCTGCGCCCCCGGCGTGAAGTTCCACAACGGCGAGCGGTTCAACGCCGCCACGGTGAAGTTCGCCTTCGAGCGCGCCGCCGCCGCCGCCAGCCTGAACAAGGACAAGGCCGCCTCACCATCTGCCGCGTCACCATCCACTTCATCAGCGACGCGGCGGCCCAGGTGGCGGCCCTGCTGGCCGGCGATGTGGACCTGTTCCCGCGCGTGTCGGCAGCGCGCAACCTGGCGCAGTTCCGCGCCGACAAGCGCTTCCAGGTGCTGGTGGGCGGCAGGCACGCCAAGACGGTGCTGGCGATGAACGACAGGAAGAAGCCGCTGGACGGCGTGCGGGTGCGTCGGGCGATTGCCATGGCCATCGACCGCAAGCAGGTGATCGACGGCGTGGCCAACGGTTTCGGCACACCGCACGGCAGCTTCTACATGCCCGACGCGCCCGATGCGCCCGGCCATGTCGACCTGACCGCGGTGAACGCCTTCAACCCCGACCGCGCCCGGGCGCTGCTGAAAGAGGCCGGCATCAGCACGCCGCTGGAGCTGAGCCTGCAGCTGCCGCCGGCGGCCTGCGCGCGCCATGGCGGCGAAGTGACCACCGCCGCGGTGCTGGCCTACCTGTACCAGCCCACCGCCATCACCGTGGCTGCGGCGCGGCTCCAGGGCGTGTGGAAGAACATGCCGATCGCGGCCAACGACCCGTCGGCACTACGCTGGGGATGAGCGCCGCGATGGTCACCGCGCCAGACCCCTTCGGCCATGCGCTGACGCTGCAGCATGCCGACAGCGCAGCGGCGGTCAACGGCTTCATCGATGGTTTTCTGGGCTACCGGCCCAGCATCCTGGCGGTGCTGCCGGCCGCCGAGCGGGACCACAGCCTGGTGGTGCAGACCTGCGCCGCAGTGCTGTGGATGTTCAGTGAATCACCCGCCGGCCCGCCCAAGGCGCGCGCCCATCTGGCCCGTGCGCGCCAGGCCGGGCTGCCGGCCACCGAGCGCGAGCGGCGCCTGGCCGAGGCCGTGGCCCGCTGGGTGGACGGCGACCTGGGCGGCGCGCTGGCGTTGCACGGCGCACTGGCGCACGACCATCCGCGTGACCTGGCCGCCATCAAGCTGGGGCAGTACCACGCCTTCAACCTGGGCGACGCACCCACGCTGCTGAAGCTGGCGCTGCCGGCGGTGGCCGCTGCACCCGAGGTGCCGGCGGTGCACGGGCTGGCCGCCTTCGGCTGGGAGCAGTGCCACCGGCTCGACCTGGCCGAGGCCGCCGCGCGCCGCGCGCTGGCGATGCAGCCGGCCGAGCCCTGGGCCCAGCATGCGCTGGCGCATGTGATGCTGACCGACGGCCGCCTGGCCGAAGGCGCCTGC
>JBBRVT010000793.1:0-1520 GCA_038246615.1 Burkholderiales bacterium | reverse complement strand
GCGCCAGCAGCACATCGGCCTTGCCGGCCACCGGCTGCTGCCGCTCGACCTGCAAGCCCAGGGCCTTGAGTCGGGCCTCGGCATAGTCGGTGATGCGGGCAACACCGGGCGCGTCCATGGTGCCGGACTCGATCGCCACCAGGTCCTTGAGCGTTTGCACCACCGCTGGCTCGGCGGCGCGGGCGGCGGCCAGCAGTTTTTGATCGGCGGCGCCAGCCGTGGCGGCACCACCGAGGCAAAGCATCAGGCAGAGGGGGCGTAGCGCCCGGAGCATCATCACTGGCATGGGCGGCTTCCCGTTCGTTGAGGTATCAGCGCCTGAGTCTGCCGCCACCCCATGGCCGCGGCCCCTGGGGATTGCCCGTAGCCTTGCAGGGCCAACGCGGGCCCGTCCCAAAGCCCGACAGGCTCCTAGACGCCAGGCACCGCCGCCGCCGGCCGCCGCGTGCCCAGCCAAGTGCCGCCCAGCACCGCCGCCAGGCCCAGGCCGTGCCAGGGCGTCAACGGCTCTCCCAGCAGACCCACGGCGATGGCCACGCCGAACATCGGCACCCAGTAGGCATACAAGGCGGTGCGGGCCACGCCCAGTTGCACCAGCGCGCGGTTCCAGACCAGCGCACCCAGCGCGGTGGCCAGCACGCCCGACAGCAGCACCAGCACCCAGTCGCCCGGCGTCAGTCGGGTCAGCTGGATCAGCGGCATGGCCGGATCAAGCAGCACATACAGCGCCAGCGGCAGCGTGCCCAGCAGCACCACCACGGTGCTGACCACCGCCGAATCCATGCTGCGCGACAAACGCTGCACCATGACGCCGCCGCCAACCCAGCTGAGCACCGAGCCCAGCACCAGCAGATCGCCCAATCCGCCCTGGCCCAGCAGCGCGCCAGGCCGGTTCAGCACCACGGCGGCCACGCCGGCAAAGCCCAACACCACACCGGCCAGCCGCGACGGCGTCAGCCGGTCGCCCAGCAGGAACGCGGCAACCAGTGACGACACCAGCGGGTTGAGCGCGATGATCAACACCGCATTGGCCGCCGCCGTGCGCTGCACACCCAGCGTGAAGAAGAGTTGGTTGAGGGTGATCATGGTCAGCGCGCAGGCCACCAGGCCCAGCGCCTGCCTGCGACTGGGCCGTGGCCAGCGCAACCCGCGCAGGCGCAACACCAGCAGCAGCGTGATGCTGGCCACCACCATGCGCAATGCCGACAGCAGCAGCGGATCCAGCTGGGTCAGCAACTGTTTGACCACCGAGACATTACCGCCCCACACCGCCATCGTCGCCAGCAGCATCAGGCGCATGGCGGACGACGCGGGCGGCTGGCCGGGCGGATCAGTCAAGGCAGCAGGGGCAGGGGTGGCGGACAAGCCAGGATTGTGGCGCGCCACCCGGCGCATCAGGCCTGGCCTGCGGCCTCGCGCCAGGCCTGGGCGAAGCGCTTGGCCTGCGCCGCGACCGCGGTAACGCCCATGCCAGGCCGGTACAGCGCCGAGCCGATGCCGCAGCCGGCCGCGCCTGCGGC
>JBBRVT010000792.1:0-1541 GCA_038246615.1 Burkholderiales bacterium | reverse complement strand
CAGCGTCAGCGTCATCGCCACCACCGCAAAGCTGATCTCGCGGATGCCCTTGATCGAGGCCTGGAACGGTTCCATGCCTTCCTCGATGTGGCGGTAGATGTTCTCCAGCACCACGATGGCGTCGTCGACCACCAGGCCGATCGCCAGCACCAGGGCCAGCAGCGTGAGCGTATTGATGGTGAAGCCGGCCAGCGCGATCATCGCGAAGGCGCCGATCAAGCTGACCGGAATCGTCACCAGCGGGATGATCGACGCCCGCAACGTGCGCAGGAAGACAAACACCACCAGCGCCACCAGCACCACCGCCTCGGCCACCGTGGTGTAGACCGAGGTGATCGACCGCGCGATGAACACCGAGTTGTCGTTGGCCGGCACCACCGTGACCGAGGGCGGCAGATCGCGCTGGATCTGCGGCATCACCGCGCGCACGCCGGCCGACACCTCCAGCGGGTTGGCGGTGGCATTGCGAATGATGCCGGTCGAGATCGACGGCACGCCGTTGAGCCGCACCCGTGAGCGCTCACTGACCGCCGCCTCCTGCACCCGCGCCACGTCGCTCAGCCGCACGGTGTAGCCGTTGACGTTGCGCAACGCGATTTGCCCAAACTGAGCCACCGTGTTGAGGTCGGTGCGCGCGGTGACGTTGAACTCGCGCTGCTGGCTCTCGATGCGGCCGGCCGGCACCTCCAGGTTCTGCCGGCGCAGCGCGTCCTCGACATCCTGCACCGTCAGCTTGTAGGCCGCCAGCTTGTCGGCATCCAGCCACAGCCGCATCGCATAGGCGCGGTCACCGCCGATCTGGATGTCGGCCACACCCGGCACCGTTTGCAGGCGCGGCTTGACGATGCGGTTGATCAGGTCGGTGATTTCCAGCGGCGACAGCGTCTCGCTGGTATAGGCCAGCCAGATCGTCGGTGTGGCGTCGGCCTCCACCTTGGCGATCACCGGTTCATCCACCGCCGCGGGCAGCCGGCCACGCACCCGCGAGACGCGGTCGCGCACGTCGGCGGCGGCGATGTCGGGGTTCTTCTCGAGCTTGAAGCGCACCGTGATCTGGCTCTGCTCAGTGCGCGAGATCGAGGTGATGATGTCCACGCCCTCGATGCCGGCGATCGAGTCTTCCAGCGGCTTGGTCACCTGCGACTCGATGACCTCGGACGAGGCGCCGATCAGCCGCGTGCTGACATTGACCACCGGCTCGTCGATGCGTGGGTATTCGCGCAGCGACAAGCGGTCAAACGAAACCAGGCCGACCAGCAGGATCAGCAGCGACAGCACGCTGGCCAGTACCGGCCGGCGGATGGAGATTTCTGACAGCTTCATGGCGTGCGCTCGCTGGTCGGGCTCAAGGCTGCGCGGCGGCGCGTGGCGCTGCCGGGCCGGAGGCGGCACCTGGCGCGGCGGGGCCGGCGCCGCCGGGTGCCGAAGCGCCGCCGGGCTTGCCAGCGGCGCGGCCGCCGCTGGGCTTGCTGATGTCCACAACGCGCACCAGCTGGCTCTCACCGCGCATCAGCTTGGCCTGACCGGCCAGCACCACGGTG
>JBBRVT010000791.1:0-1548 GCA_038246615.1 Burkholderiales bacterium | reverse complement strand
GTCCACCGGCAGCACGCTCAAGGCCAACCATCTGGTGGAGGTGGAGCGCATCCTCGACATCAGTGCCCGGCTGGTGGTGAACCAGGCCGCGCTGAAGTTGAAGCGTGAGCCGCTGCGTCGGTTGATCGATGCCTTCGCCCGCGCCGCCGGCGCCACTGCAGCGGCCAGCGCCGCCGCCTGAACCTACTGCGAGTCCGAGCCAGGCCATGACCAGCGTGCCCATCCGCCATCTCCGCACCAGCAGCGCCGACTTCGAGGCCGAGTTGCAGCGCGTGCTGCACTGGTCTGCCGAAACCGACGGCGCCATCGAGCAACGCGTGGCCGAGATCCTGGCCGACGTGCGCATCCGTGGCGACGCCGCGGTGCTGGACTACACCGCCCGCTTCGATCAGTTGCAGGCCGCCAGCGTGGCCGCACTGGAGCTGACGCGCGACGAACTGCAGGCCGCGTTCGACGCCATCACCCCGGCCCAGCGCAGCGCGCTGCAGGCCGCCGCCGCCCGGGTGCGCAGCTACCACCAGCGCCAGTTGCAGGCCTGCGGGTTGAGCTGGCAGTACCGCGACGAGAACGGCAGCCTGCTGGGCCAGAAGGTGACGCCGCTGGACCGGGTGGGCATCTACGTGCCCGGCGGCAAGGCGGCCTACCCCAGCAGCGTGCTGATGAACGCCATCCCGGCGCATGTGGCCGGCGTGGGCGAGATCATCATGGTGGTGCCCACGCCCCGGGGCGACAAGAACCCACTGGTGCTGGCCGCCGCCCATGTGGCCGGCGTCACCCGCGCTTTCACGCTGGGCGGCGCCCAGGCCGTGGGCGCGCTGGCCTATGGCACGGCCACCGTGCCGCAGGTGGACAAGATCACCGGCCCGGGCAATGCCTACGTGGCCGCCGCCAAGCGCCGGGTGTTCGGCCAGGTGGGCATCGACATGATCGCCGGGCCCAGCGAGATCCTGGTGCTGGCCGACGGCAGCACCCCGCCCGACTGGGTGGCGATGGACCTGTTCAGCCAGGCCGAGCACGACGAACTGGCACAGAGCATCCTGCTGTGCCCGGATGCCGGCTACATCGCCCAGGTGCAGGCGGCCATCGACCGCCTGCTGCCCGGCATGCCGCGCCGCGACGTGATCCGTGCCAGCCTGGTGGGCCGTGGCGCGCTGATCCACACCGCCAGCATGGAAGAGGCCTGCGCGATCAGCAACCGCATCGCGCCCGAGCACCTGGAGGTGAGTGCTGCCGACCCGCACCGCTGGGAGCCGCTGCTGCGCCACGCCGGCGCCATCTTCCTGGGCGCCTTCACCAGCGAGAGCCTGGGCGACTACTGCGCCGGGCCCAACCATGTGCTGCCCACCAGCGGCACTGCGCGGTTCAGTTCGCCACTGGGCGTGTACGACTTTCAGAAGCGCAGCAGCCTGATCGAGGTGAGCGAGGCCGGCGCGCAGGTGCTGGGGCCCATCGCCGCCGAACTGGCCTATGGCGAAGGCCTGCAGGCCCATGCGCTGGCAGCGGAAATGCGCTTGAAGCGTTGACACGAAGTTCGTGCAACACGAAAAT
>JBBRVT010000790.1:0-1556 GCA_038246615.1 Burkholderiales bacterium | reverse complement strand
TTGCGCGGCAAAACATCACGAAACCCGGGCTTGACAAGCCGCCCCTAGAGTTGGCGCTGCACTTCAGGAGAACGTGATGCTGACCAGCCTGTTCGGTGATCTGACCCCTCGGCGGTTGCCGGACGCCCCACGCAGCCAGGCCGACCCCATGGCCGACGCCGCAGCCGGGCGGACGGCCACCGCCCTGCGCCCCGAGGCCACCAGCATCGACGTGGTGGTCGACGATTCACCCGCCGAGGCCATCCGCGCGCACTTTGCGGCCCACCGGCAGGACCTGCAGCGCGTCAGCCAGATGGTCACCCTGCTCGACCCGTCGCGCCTGTGGGCATCGCAGGTGCTGCATGCGCTGGCCGATGCCGGCGGCCAGCCGGTGCAGCGGCTGAACCTGCGCGAGCGCAGCACGCTGCGCACGCTGGCGGTGATCGAGCGCACCCTGGTGCCGCGCCGCGACGCGCCGGCGCTGCGGGTCTACCAGGCCGACATCCGCAGCGGCGCCAGTGACGCCGGCGTGGCGCCGCAAGAGATCACCAGCGCCCTGGCCGAAGGCAGCCAGCTCACTGCGGTGATCGTCGGCGCGATGCAGCCGCATGCGCTGGTGACGCTGCTGCGCGGCCTGCTGCAGGCCAGCCACCAGCCCAGCTGGCGCTGCCCGCAGCTGGTGTTCATCCTGCCGCCGGGCGCGGCGGCACTGCGCCAGCGCATCCTGGCGCAAGCCTGGCCGCGCGGCGTGCAGGCCCACGCGCTGGCCGAGCCGCTGACCAGCGCGGCCAGCGTGTGGAACTGCGTGCTCGCCGCCTGGGAGGCCACGCAGGGCGCCGGTCCACCGGCGTCCGCCACCGCAACGGCGCCCCATCGGCCAGCAGTGGCGCTGCCGGCGGCCGCCGCGCTGCAACCCGCTGCCGACCCTGGCACCCGCCTGCCGCCAGTGGTGTTGAACCGCCTGCTGCTGCCGCTGGCGCGCAGCGAGGGCCTGCTGGCCTGCGGCATCGTCGACCTGCGCAGCGGTGATCTGCTGGCCAGCCAGCAGCGCGAGCAGCCGCCCACCGACCTGGCCGCGCTGGCCGAGGCACTGTGCGCCGCCCGCCTGGCCCACCAGGCGGTGGCGGCCGACGCAGCAGCGCCCGAGGAAATCCTGGTGACCAGCGGCCCGCACCAGACCCTGCTGCGCCGCCTGCCGGGCGACGCAGCGTTGGGCTTCTTGGCGCTGCTCGACCGCCAGCAGGTGAACCTGGCGCTGCTGCGCTTCAAGCTGCTGGACGCCGAGCGGCTGCTGGGCTGACGTGCCAGCGCGTGCAACGGGCCTGTGCTCAAGCTGCGGGCAATGGCGGCCGATAACCCGGAACAGCCGTCTTGCCGTCAGGAGCGCACGCCATGGATTTCTCTTCGGTCTACAACACCCACGAAAAGGCCATCTTCGAGGCGGTGGCCGCAGCCGCGCCGCGCTTTCCCGGCGTCGCCGACGATGCCGGGCTGCTGGCCGACGTGGCCTGCGTGGCCTTGAACCGCATGCCGCCGCACTACATCCGCCACAGCACCGACCTGGCCTTCTTCACCAC
>JBBRVT010000789.1:0-1556 GCA_038246615.1 Burkholderiales bacterium | reverse complement strand
TGGCAGCGCCGCCTGCACCACGCCGCGGTGGTCGATCACCGCAGTGGCGCCGGTGTTGGTGGCGCGCAGCATCGGCCGCTGCAGCTCCAGGCTGCGCAGGCGCGAGATGTTCAGATGCTGCGGGATGGCGATGCTGTCGCCGAACCAGCCGATGTTGCTGATGTTGACCAGCACCGTGGGCGCGGTGGCAGCGTCGGTAAAGCGGCGCGCCAGCTCCTCGCCGAACAGGTCTTCGTAGCAGATGTTGGGCGCCACCCGGGCGCCACCCACCAGAAACGACGGCGGGTTGGCCGGCCCGCGGTTGAAGTCACCCAGCGGGATGTTCATCAGTTCGGTGAACCAGCGAAAACCGGTGGGGATGAACTCGCCGAAAGGCACCAGGTGGGTCTTGTCGTAACGGTAACCGGCGCCGGGCGCGGCGGTGTCGGCCGACAGGCCGACCACCGAGTTGGTGTAACCGGCCTCGTAGTCGCCCAGCGGCACGCCCACCAGCGCCGCCGGGCCACCGGGCCGGCTGAAGTGCTGCTGCAGGCCGGCCCAGTAGCCGGGGGCCAGTTCGCGCAGCTGATCGGGCAGCAAGGGCACGGCAGTCTCCGGCGTCACCACCAGGTCGGCCTGCGCAGCGGTGAGCGCCTGGGCCACCCAGGCCAGCGTGGCGGGCATGCGCTCGATGGCGAACTTCTCGTCCTGCGCCACATTGGTCTGCAGCAGCGCCACCTGCAGGCTGTGGCCGGGGCGGGTGAACTCCGGTGGGCCGAGGGCGATGCCCCAGGCCGCAGGCAGGGCCAGCACCAGCAGCGCCAGTGCGGCCAGCCCCGCCGGGCGGCGGGTGTGTTGCATGCCAGAACGCAGCGCCGCCCGCGCCGCCAGCGCCAGCAGCGCGCCCGTCCAGGCCAACACGGCGCCGATGCCGTACACCCCCAGCCAGGGCGCCAGCACCGCCAGCGGGCCGTCGACCTGGGTGTAGCCGCTGGCGGCCCAGGGGAAGCCGGTGAACAGCACGCCGCGCGCCAGCTCGGCCGCCAGCCAGGCGGCAGCAAAGCGGCTGGCATCGGCCAGGGGCCGGCCGCTGCGGCGGCGCGCCACCCAGGCCATGGCCAGGCCCAGGTAGAGCGACAACGCGGCCGACAGCAGCGCCACTGCGGCCACCGCCAGCGGCGCCGGCAGGCCGCCGTAGCGGTGCAAGCTGATGAACAGCCACCAGGTGGCCGCGCCCAGCCAGGCTGTGCCGAAGGCCCAGCCCAGCAGCGCGGCCCGGCGCGGTGTGGCGCCGTCCACCGCCCAGGCCAGCAGGGCGATGGCCGCCAGCGGCAGCGGCCAGGCAGCGGTGTACACACAGGCCAGCGACTGCAAGGCGCCGGCTGCAGCCACGGCGACCGGCAGCCACCAGCCGCCATGCCCGGCGCCGGTGGCGCGGGTCAATCCCGGTCAGCCGCAGGGGAAGGCAACTGGCGGCCCACCCGGAACCAGCGCACTGCACCGCCGCGGGTGATCATCACCTGGAACTGCAGGCCGCCGGCTTCGGCCGATTCACCCCGACGCGGCACATGGCCCAG
>JBBRVT010000788.1:0-1561 GCA_038246615.1 Burkholderiales bacterium | reverse complement strand
CCGCTGGCGGCGCAGCCGGTGGCCAGCACCAGCCAGCTGGCCGAATTGCAGCAGGCCTGTCGTCAGGTTTATGTCGACCCCAGCCTGATCCAGTACGCGGTGCGGCTGGTCGGCGCCACGCGGCGCCCGGCCGAGGCCGGCTTGCCCGAGCTGGCACCCTACTTGAGCTACGGCGCCAGTCCGCGCGCCAGCATCGCCATCATCGAGGCGGCGCGGGCGCTGGCCTTCATGCGCGGCCGCAGCTATGTGCTGCCCGAAGACCTGGGCGACCTGGCCGCCGACTGCCTGCGCCACCGCCTGGTGCTGAGCTACGAAGCGCTGGCCGAAGGCCTGAGCGCCGACACGCTGATCGGCCGCGTGATGGCCCGCCTGCCGTTGCCCGACAAGCCCTTGCAACACGCGGGATGAGCCCGCTCCCGATGCAAGCTGCGGTCTCCGCACCCGCTGGGCCAAGCCAGGCAAGCGGCAGCGCCGAGCCGCTGCTGCACCGGCTGGAGTGGACAGTGCTGCGCCGGCTCGACGGCCTGCTGCAAGGCGACTACCGCACGTTGTGGCGCGGCACCGGCCTCGATCTGGCTGACCTGCGCGAGTACCAGCATGGCGACGACGTGCGTCACATCGACTGGAACGTCACCGCGCGCCTGCAGATCCCGCATGTGCGCCAGTACACCGAAGACCGTGAACTCACCGCCTGGTTCCTGCTCGACTTGTCGGGCAGCGTCGACTTCGGCTCGGGCGAGCGCACCAAGCTGGCGCTCAGCGAAGGCTTTGTCGCCGCGCTGGCGCGGCTGCTGACGCGCCGCGGCAACCGCGTCGGCGCGCTGCTTTACCACCCCGGCGCGGCTGACCCGCACCAGCGCCTGGCGATGCTGCCACCTGGCGCCGGCCGGCTGCAGGTGCTGCAACTGATCTCACGCATGCGCCGGCCGCCAGCCGCAGCGCCCGGGCGCGCGGCGGCCACACGTCGCGGCACAGCGGCCCAGCCTGCCGCCGCCGCCCTGCCCGGCGCCACCCGGCTGGCCGATCTGTTGAGCCGCGCCGAGGGCGTGCTGCGCCGCCGCTCGCTGGTCTTTGTGGTGTCCGACTTCATCAGCGAAGCAGGCTGGGCCGAGCCGCTGGGCCGGCTGGCGCGCCGCCACGAGGTGCTGGCGGTGCGGCTGCTCGATCCGCTGGAGATGGCCTTGCCCGACGTCGGCTTGTTGACGGTGGAGGACGCCGAGACCGGCGAGCAGCTGCTGGTCGATACCCAGGATCCGGCCTTCCGCCAGCGCTTCGAGACCCTGGCCGCCGAACATGAGCAGCGCTTGCGCGATCAGCTGACCCGCGCCGGCGTTGACGTGCTGGAGCTGGCCACCCAGGATGACCTGCTGGCCGCGCTGCTGCGCTACGTGGCGTTGCGCCGCCAACGCGCTCGCGCCCACAGCGGCCACCGCCTGCCCGCTGCCTTGCGCAGCCCCGTGTTAGCCTGAATCGGCAAGAGGATGCAACGATGACCCTGCTGTGGCCCGAAGCCCTGTGGTGCCTGCTGCTGCTGCCGGCGCTGGTGCTGCTCTACCTGATG
>JBBRVT010000787.1:0-1568 GCA_038246615.1 Burkholderiales bacterium | reverse complement strand
GATGGGCATCCGCTCATTGCCTGTGCAATTGGGCGCGCCCGGTGCCGCGGCCACGGCCTCGGCGGTGATGGCGGTGCCGCAGGTGGTGGTCATCCTGCTGCTGATGCAGAGGGGCGCCCCCTGGCACGCGCTGGCAGTGGCTGGCCTGCTGCTGGGGCAGCTGGTGATGATGGTGTGGTTCACCGACAAGCCGGTCGAGCGCGCGCTGTACTACAGCGGCTTCGGCGTGCCGCTGTTCGTGGCCGGCATGATGGTCAGCGCCTTCGCGGTGCGTGGCATGGCGGTGGCCTGAGATGGCGGCTGTGCACGCTGGCAGCGACGATTTCGGCTGGCTGGGCATCTTCCGTGTCGGCCTGGTGCAGGCGGCGCTGGGGGCGATGGTGGTGCTGACGACGTCGACGCTGAACCGCGTGATGGTGGTCGAACTCGCCCTGCCGGCGCTGCTGCCCGGCCTGCTGGTGGCGCTGCACTATCTGGTGCAGGTGGTGCGGCCGAGGATGGGCTTTGGATCCGACGTGGGCGGGCGGCGCACGCCGTGGATCGTCGGCGGGCTGGCGGTGCTGGCCCTGGGTGGGGTGGGCGCGGCTCTGGCCACCGCCTGGATGGAGACCGCGCGCGGGCCCGGCATTGCGCTGGCGGTGGCCAGCTTCGTGCTGATCGGCATCGGCGTCAGCGCCGCCGGCACGTCGTTGCTGGTCTTGCTGGCCAAGCGCGTGCCGGCGCCGCGCCGCGCGGCCGCAGCCACCATCGTCTGGATGATGATGATCTTCGGCTTCGCCGTCACCGCGGGCGTGGCCGGATCTCTGCTGGACCCCTATTCACCGGCGCGGCTGGTGGCGGTGATGGCGGCGGTTTGCGCGCTGGCCTTCGTGCTGGCGCTGGCGGTTCTGCGGGGGCTGGAAGGCCGCGGGCCGGCAGGCGGCTTGGCAGCGAACGGCGTGGCGGTCGCCGCCCCGTCCGCCGTGGCGCCCACCGCCGCACCGCCGACGCCCTTTCGCACCGCTTTGGCCGAGGTCTGGGCCGAGGCCGAGGCCCGCCGCTTCACCATCTTCGTCTTCATCTCGATGCTGGCCTTCAGCGCCCAGGACCTGATCCTGGAGCCCTTTGCCGGCACCGTCTTCGGCTGGACGCCGGGGCAGACGACGCAGCTCTCGGGCGTGCAGCACGGCGGCGTGCTGCTGGGCATGATCGTGGTGGCACTGGCCGGCAGCGGGCTGCTGGGGCGGCGCTTCGGGTCATTGCGCGGCTGGTGCGTGGGCGGCTGCCTGGCTTCGGCGCTGGCGCTGGCGGGTCTGGTCATGGCCAGCATGGTCGGACCGGCCTGGCCGCTGGCGGCGACGGTCTTCTTGCTCGGGGCGGCCAACGGCGCGTTCTCGATCGCGGCCATCGGCTCGATGATGCGCCTGGCCAGCCAGGGCCGCGAACGCCGCGAAGGCACGCGCATGGGCCTGTGGGGCGCGGCGCAGGCGGTGGCCTTCGGCCTGGGCGGGCTGCTGGGCACGGGCGCCAGCGACCTGGCGCGCTGGCTGCTGGGATCGCCCGCGGCGGCCTACGGCAGCGTGTTCGCG
>JBBRVT010000786.1:0-1570 GCA_038246615.1 Burkholderiales bacterium | reverse complement strand
GGTGCTGATCGACGGCGCCGGCGAGGACATCGTGGCGGTGCTGAATTCACGCCGCAAGCTGCCATCGCTGGCCCTGCCGGCACCGCGGCTGAAGGCACGCCTGGCTGCGGCACTTGCCGCACCCACCACGGCCACCACGACCACCACGAAGACCACCAAGCCGGCCACGCCGGCACGCTGAACCCCCAACCGGAAGCCCACACACCATGCAACTGCTCATCACCGGCGGCGCCGGCTTCATCGGCGCCCGCCTGGCGCGCACCCTGCTGCAGCGCGGCCAGCTGCAGGGCCGGGCCATCACCCGCATCGTGCTGGCCGACCAGGCACCGGCGCCGGCCGACCTGCTGGCCGATGCCCGCGTCGAGGCCCGCATCGGCCCGCTGCTGCAGCACTGCGAAGCGCTGCGCCACGGGCCGGTGGACGGCGTCTTCCACCTGGCCTCGGCGGTGTCGGGCGAATGCGAGGCCGACTTCGACCTGGGCCTGCGCAGCAACCTGGACAGCACCCGCGCCCTGCTCGATGCACTGCGCCACCGGGTCAACGGCGGCGCCGCGCCGGCGCGCCTGGTGTTCAGCAGCTCGGTGGCGGTGTACGGGCCCGACGCTGCGGTGCCGATGCCTGCCGTCGTGACCGACACCACCCTGCCCACGCCGCAGACCAGCTACGGCATCCAGAAGCACATCTGCGAGCACCTGGTGGCCGACTACACACGCAAGGGCTACATCGACGGCCGCAGCGCCCGGCTGATGACGGTGACGGTGCGCCCGGGGCGGCCCAACGGCGCGGCCTCGTCGTTCTTCAGCGGCATCATCCGCGAGCCGCTGGCCGGGGTGGAGGCCATCTGCCCGGTGTCGCCCGACGCGGCCCACCCGGTCAGCAGCCCGCAGCGCACGGTGGACGGCCTGATCGCCGTCTACGAGGCCAGCCGCGACGCCTACGGCGGACGCACCGCGCTGAACCTGCCGGCACTGAACACCACCGTGGCCCAGATGCTGGCCGCGCTGGAAGAAGTAGCCGGCCCGGCGGTGCGCGCGCGGGTGCGCTTCGAGCGCGACGAGCGGATTGCCGGCATCGTCGCCAACTGGCCCACCGGCGCCCGCGCCGACCGGGCTGCCGCGCTGGGCCTGGCGCCGGAAGCGAACTTCGCCGACATCATCCGCCAGTACATTGCCGACTGCCGCGCTGCCGACCCCAGTGGCCAGCCCGAAGCACTGCGGGGCATGCTGGCTTGATCCACAGCCGACGCAGCCTGCAACAGCACGCCCCCATGTTGGTGCATTGCACGCACCAGAACATCTCGGTGTGAACCCGGTTTTCGGGCTAACCCGGGCCTGTGAAGCACCTCGACAGTGCCAGACTGCCTGCCGCCGTGGCCTGCGCACCAATGCGGACAGGCACAAGGTTTATTCGCCTGCTGCCCATGACCACACTCCTGCTGATCAACCCCAACACCAGTGCCGCCGTGACCGACCTGCTGGCCCGGCATGCCCGGGCGCTGGCGCCCGCAGGCGCGGTGCTGCATGCAGTGACCGCCTCCTTCGGCGCGCCCTACATCGCCAGCGCCGATGCG
>JBBRVT010000785.1:0-1571 GCA_038246615.1 Burkholderiales bacterium | reverse complement strand
CGGCCGGCGGTGAAACCCTGGTCGAGCAGCGGTTTCATCAGCGCAGGGATCAGCGGCTCGGTCAGCGCGCCGATCAGCGAGGCCACAAACGCCACCACCACCGCCACCCGGCTGTGGCGGAAGTAGGGCGTGATGCGGGCAAAGCGTTGCAGCAGGGTGGGCATGGCCGGGGGGCGTGCCGGGCGGGGTGCCGGCCGAGTGGTGATTATCCGGTGCCGTCTTGCCGCCCCCCGGATCGGCCTGCGGTGGCTGGCCGGCAGGCTCCTAGGAGCCTGTCGGGCTCGGGGAGCGTCGGCTGCGAATCGACCGCAGCGGTCCAATTATCACCGTCTTTTTGCCCCATAGCTGGGCTATGGGGCTGCAAAACCGGCAAGAACAGCCCTCGCTGGGGCCGATTCTCGCTATCGACGCCCCAAGCCCGACAGGCTCCTAGGCGGGCGGGCCGGCGTGACAGGGCACTTGCCCAAAAGCTTGCCGTGAATCTTGCTCAAAAGACTGTATGAACGTACAGTCTCCGTGTGAACCTGTCGCTGCCCCTTTTTGCTGCCGAGCTTGCTGCCGAGGTCGATGCCGCACCTTCGGCCCCGCCTGCGCCTGCTGCGCCGGCCGGGGTGGCGTCTCGACCGGCCGGCGCCGTGAGCCCCGACCTGGCGCTGCACCCCGCCGTCTGGCGGGCCAGCCAGATCGGCAGCGGCACCCTGCGCACCAGTGCCAGCGGTTTTGCCGCACTCGATGCTCAGCTGCCCGGCGGCGGCTGGCCGCATGGCGTGCTCACCGAACTGCTGCTGCCGCAGCCCGGCATCGGCGAGTTGCGGCTGCTCGCGCCCGCGCTGGCGGCGCTGGGTGGGGGGGCGGGCGGTGGTGCGGGCGGTGGTGCGGCCGGCAGTGAGCCCTGCGTGATGCTGTTCGATCCGCCGGCCTCGCTCAGTGCCTGGGCGCTGGCGCAGTGCGGCCTGAGCACTCGGCACTGGCTGGTGGTGCAGGCCCGCGCCGGTCAGGGCCGGGGTGGCGCGGCCGGGCCGCAGCCCCTGGCCTGGCGGCCCAACAACGTAGCCGACACCGCACCCAACATCGCACCCGCACCCGGCCTGCCACGCGGCGCCAACCGGCTGGCGCCGCTGCTGCCGGCGGCCGATCTGCTGTGGGCGCTGGAGCAAACCCTCAAGAGCGGCCATGTCGGCGCGGTGCTGGCCTGGTTGCCGGTCAACCTGCGCGCCGATGCGCTGCGCCGTCTGCAACTGGCAGCGCAGGCCCATGCCGGTCCGGTGTTCCTGTTCCGCGATGCGCTGGCGCGCAGTCGGCCCAGCGCTGCGCCGCTGCGCCTGCTGCTGCAGCCGGCGGGGGTCGATGGGCTGTCGCTGCGCCTGCTCAAGCGCCGCGGCCCGCTGCTGGCCCAGCCGCTGCGCTTGCAGCTGCCACCGGTGCTGGCACCGCAGCAGCAGGCTGCGGCCGAGGCGCGCCAGCGGGCGCGTGAGCAACTGCAGCGCTTGGGGCCGGCGGCGGGCCTGGCTGCGGCAGACAGCGCGGGCGGGCAAGCCGATCCAGCCGGTCGTCAGGCCGACCCTGCCGAT
>JBBRVT010000784.1:0-1574 GCA_038246615.1 Burkholderiales bacterium | reverse complement strand
GCGGGCGCTGGCCGCACGCTTTGGCGAGCTGCACATCCACCCGGTGTACCCGCAGGCGCCCGGCGTGCCCGAGATCATCGTGCTCGACACCAGCCACGACAACCCGCCCGACAACGACAACTGGCACACCGACGTCACCTTCCTGCCGGCACCGGCGATGGGCGCGATTTTGTCGGCGCGGGTGCTGCCGCCCAGCGGCGGCGACACGCTGTGGGCCAGCGGCACCGCCGCCTACGAGGCCTTGTCGGCGCCCTGGCGCGCGATGCTGACCGGGCTGACTGCCGAGCACGACTTCCTGAAATCCTTTCCCGCCCACCGCTTTGCCCGCACGCCGGCCGAGCGGGTGCAGTGGGAAAAAGCCCGCGCCAGCCACCCGCCGCTGCTGCACCCGGTGGTGCGCACCCACCCGGTGAGCGGGCGCCAGGGCCTGTTCGTCAACGAGGGTTTTACCACCCGCATCGTCGAGTTGTCGGCCACCGAGAGCGACGCCACGCTGCGCCAGTTGTTTGCCCACGCCGCCAGGCCCGAGTTCACCGTGCGCTGGCGCTGGAAGGTGGGCGACCTGGCGTTTTGGGACAACCGTCTGACCCAGCACTACGGCGCGTGTTCGTCGGCGTCGAGTGGTTCGCCAGCGTGATGCGCGACTCGGAACTTCACGAGGCGCTGTGGCGCCAGCTCGGTTTCTCGCTGGCGGTGCTGGCGGTGGAGATTCCGCTGGGCATCGCGCTGGCGCTGGCGATGCCGGCGCAAGGCTGGAAATCGTCGCTGGTGCTGGTGTCGCTGTCGCTGCTGATCCCGTGGAACGTGGTCGGCACGATCTGGCAGATCTACGGCCGCGCCGACATCGGCCTGCTCGGTGCCTCGCTGCAGTGGCTGGGTGTCGACTACAACTACACCGGCAGCGCCAGCGATGCCTGGTTGACCGTGCTGGTGATGGACGTCTGGCACTGGACGCCGCTGGTCGCACTGCTGGCCTTTGCCGGCCTGCGCTCGATCCCCGATGCCTACTACCAGGCAGCCAGCATCGACGGCGCCAGCAAGTTCGCGGTGTTCCGCTACATCCAGTTGCCGAAGATGCGCGGCGTGCTGATGATCGCGGTGCTGCTTCGCTTCATGGACAGCTTCATGATCTACACCGAGCCGTTCGTGCTGACCGGCGGCGGGCCCGGCAATGCAACAACCTTCCTGAGCCAGTACCTGACGCAAAAGGCGGTTGGCCAGTTCGACCTCGGCCCCGCCGCGGCGTTCTCGCTGATCTACTTTTTGATCATCCTGCTGCTCTGCTTCATCCTCTACAACTGGATGCAGGCGCTGGGCAATACCCAGAAAACCGAGGCTCAACATGGATGAGAACAAGCGTTTCAAGAAGCGCACGGTCTTCCTGGTCGCCTACCTGCTTTTTGCCATGCTGCCCATCTACTGGATGGTCAACAGCCCACAGCGATGCCGGTATGCGCTCACCCAGCTTGCGCCCCGCGCGCCAGTCCTGCAGTGGTTGCCTGACCCGCTCCAGGCTGCCGCTTGCCACGCTCGTCTCCTGAAACTTCTTCGTGCCGTTCATCACCCACTCCATC
>JBBRVT010000783.1:0-1580 GCA_038246615.1 Burkholderiales bacterium | reverse complement strand
TGGGCGCCAATGGTCCGGGCGTGCAGAGCCTGGGCCCGGCAAGGCCGGGTGCGCGCCGCCGATGGGCAGGCGGCGCGCAGGCTGGCCTGGATGTCAGGCTGTGGATCGGGTGTCGTCGGCGGCCGTGCCCTGGCGCCGCCGCATCCGTGCCAGCGCCAGGCCGGCCAGGCCCAAGACCATCAACAGCGCGGCCTGCGGCTCGGGCACCGGTGCCAGGAAGTCGATGTGGAACTGGCCGCCGTCCATGGCAGGCGTGCTGCCACCCAGGCCGACCAGCCGCAGCGTCGCGCTGTAGGTGCCGGCTGCCGCCCCCTGGGCCAGGTGGAAGGTGGGCAGGAAGGTCAGCATGGCGCTGTCACCCAGCGCATAAGTGTTGCCCTGGTCGAAGATGTCCAGGTCGCTGCCCATGCCCACCGTCAGGCCGGCGCTGGCTGTCACCAGTTGCAGGCCGACCTGGGCGTCTGCCCGGCTGGTCTTCCAGCGGCCTGCGCTGCTGTTGTACAGCACATTGCCAGCTGCGCCTAAGCTGGGCAGGCTTTGCATCGAGGCCATTCCCAGCAGGCTGGGTGCATGGGTGGGCTCGCTGCTGGGCACGCCGGTGCTCACCCAGCGGCCGGCATAGGCGCCGCTGCCGGCCTGCAACGGGATGGCGCTGCTGGCGGGTGACACCCGCCTTGACAGTTCCGGCAGCCGGTTGTTGGCGTTCGTTGCGCGCACCGTGGCCGATGCTGCCGGGCCGGTGTAGCTGTAGGAGCCGATGCCATGGAAATGGTTGGAGCCGTAATCGTGCAGCAGCGTGAGCCGGCCGTTGTTGGGGTTGGCCAGGCCGCTGTAGGTGCCGCTGGCGAAGGTCGCCAAGCCGTCGATGCCGACGTAGTAGCCAATGCCTTCGCTGGCGCGGACGGCACCGTTGGCATGGGCGGCGCCGGCTGCCAGCAGCGCGGCGGCGATTGCGGTGAGTCGCGCGGCGGGGTGGCTGCGCAAGGTGGTCTTCATGGGGTGCATGCTCGATCCTCTGAATGCCGTGGAGGAGTCCACGAACATGCACTATAAATGCAACATAGTTGCGTTTATAGGGGTACTTGCATGGACTGTGCGACGAAGGGATCTTCTTGCCGCTTGGTCACTTCCACGCTTGGTGGCAGCACCTGCACGAGATCGCTGGCGGCTGCGGCGACCTGGTGCAGAGCCACTGGCATGGCTGTCGTCACAGTGCCTGTTCTCCCGCTCGGTGTACCTGTCGCCCTACAAGATGCACCAGGTGGCGCTGCACGGCTGGTGGAAGACGGCGCTGGGCTCTGCGTCGCGCATGCTGACCCGCAGCGCCAAGCCGCAGGTGAAGCTGCATTGGCGATGTTTGCGGCGGCTTGGGGCTCTTTGCTGTCGTTCAGCTTGTCGACTTCAAGCCGGCATTCGACGGTCTGAGCGATCGCGCCGGGCCGGGCGGGCGTGTCCTGCTCCATGTCATTCCGGGCCTCCGGCCCTCCCGTCTTGACTTGCGCAGAACACGCCCGCCCGACCTGACGCTCAGGCACCACCGAGGCGCGCGGGCTTTTGCCCCTCAAGGGCCTCTGCTGCCT
>JBBRVT010000782.1:0-1580 GCA_038246615.1 Burkholderiales bacterium | reverse complement strand
GGCGGCCAGCGCCACGCAATCGGCGTCCACCGCCACATTGGCCTGGACCACCAGCACCTCGGCGCCTGAAACTTTCGCAAGGGCGCGGCATTCTTCGGCCACCGCCTCGGCCGGTGCGGCCTCGCGCGAGTAGTTGATGACCACGTTCCAGCCGCGCTCGGCATACAGGCGCACGATGGCCGCGCCGATGCCCGACGATGAACCGGTGACCACACAAACCTTGCGTTCCATGCCTGTCTCCTCGTGTACTTGTTCGTCAGCTGACCTTAACACTGGGGCTAGGAGGCATCTCATTCCGGGTTAACACGAACTTTCGCTTTTTCAGATAGCACAGTGCCGATGGATTGAATTACACAGTTCTGCAGCGTGTCCCTATCCTGAGCCGCTTGGCATCAACCCAGACCGGAGGATCCCCCATGTCGACACGTCCGTCCCGCATCTCGCGTCTGTTTGTACACGCGTTTGTACCGGCCGCCCTGGCCGCCGCTGCCCTGGTCGCCAATTCGGTGGTGATGGCTCAGAAGGCGCCCTTGCAGAAAGTTGGCAAAGGTGAAGGGCAGCTCGATATCGTGGCCTGGGCCGGCTACGTCGAACGCGGCGCCACGGACAAGAACTTCGACTGGGTCACCGAATTCGAGAAGAAGACCAGTTGCAAGGTCAACGTGAAGACCGCCGGCACCAGCGACGAGATGGTGGCGCTGATGAACGAGGGCGGCTTCGACCTCGTTACCGCCTCGGGCGACGCCAGCACACGCTTGATCCGCGGCAAGAAGGTGCAGCCGGTCAACGTCAACCTGATCCCCAGCTACAAGACCATCGACCCGCGCCTGCAGAAGGCGCCTTGGCACTTCGATAACGGCCAGCACTACGGCGTGCCCTATGTCTGGGGCTGGAACGTGCTGATGTACAACACCAAGGTCTTCGGCGACAAGCCGCCCACCAGTTGGGATGTGGTGTTCAAAGAAATGACGCTGCCCGACGGCAAGAGCAACAAGGGCCGCGTGCAGGCCTTCGACGGCCCCATCCACATTGCCGATGCGGCGCTGTACCTGCGCCACCACAACAAGGCGCTGGGCATCGTCGACCCCTACGAGCTGAACGAAACCCAGTACAAGGCCGCGCTGGATCTGCTGCGCGGTCAGCGCAAGATTGTCGGCAAGTACTGGCACGATGCTTTTGTGCAGATCGACGACTTCACCAACGAAGGCGTGGTGGCCAGCGGGTCCTGGCAGTTCCAGTCCAACATCCTGAAGAGCAAGAAGCAGCCGATCGCCACCGTGGTGCCGGTGGAAGGGGCCAGCGGCTGGGCCGACACATCCATGCTGCACATCGACGCCAAGCACCCCAACTGCGCCTACCTGTGGATGGAGCACACGCTCAGCACCAAGTTCCAGGGTGACTTGTCGGCCTGGTTCGGCTCCGTGCCGTCGGTGCCCGCAGCCTGCAAGGGCAACAAGCTGCTGGGGGACGACGGCTGCGCGCGCCAGGGCTTCAACGACTTCGACAAGATCTCGTTCTGGCGCACGCCGGTGGCGCAGTGCAAGAGCCAGAACAACGCCTGCGTGCCGTACCACAAGTGG
>JBBRVT010000781.1:0-1580 GCA_038246615.1 Burkholderiales bacterium | reverse complement strand
GGCGGGCACCTTCACCTCGTCCAGGTAGCCGGTCACCGGCCGGCCGTCCACCGTGCCGGCCTTGTACTGGCCGCGCACCACGTCACGCGCCACGCTCTCGGCGGTGAAGGGCTTCAGTGAGCGCAGCACCTTCAGCTTCTCGTCGCGGAAGGCGTCTGCGTCGTTGGTGCTGGGCGGCTCCATCGCGATCATCGTCAGCAACTGCAGCGCGTGGTTCTGCACCATGTCGCGCAGCGCGCCGGTTGTGTTGTAGTAGTCGCCGCGGGTGCCCACGCCCAGGCCCTCGGCCAGCGTGATCTGGATGTTGGCGATGCTCTCGCGCCGCCACAACGGCTCGAACAACGCGTTGCCGAAGCGCAGCGCCATCAGGTTCTGCACCGCCGGCTTGCCCAGGTAATGGTCGATACGGAAGGCCTGCTGCTCGGCAAATGACGCGCTGACCACCCGGTTGATCTCCTGCGCACTGGCCAGGTCGTGGCCCAGCGGTTTCTCCAGCACCACGCGCACCTTCGGGCCATTCAGCCCGGCTGCACCCAGCTGCGCGCAGATCACCGGGAACAGGTAGGGGCTGGTGGCCAGGTACAGCACGGCGGTGTCGGCGCTGCGGTCGTCGATCCACTGCTTCAGCCCGGCATAGTGCTCGGGCTTGGACAGATCCATGCGCCGGTAGTGCAGCATCTCGGCGAAGCGGGCGAACTCCTCGTCGCTGGGGCGCTTGGCGCTTTCCACCTCGACGAAGCGCTCGCGGATGAAGGCGCGGTACTCGGCGTCGCTGCGCTCGTCGCGTGCCACCGCCAGGATGCGACCATCCGGCGGCAGCTTGCAATGGCGGAAGGCCTGGAACAGCGCGGGCATCAGCTTGCGCCAGGTGAGGTCGCCGGTGCCACCGAAGAAGACGAGGTCGAAGGACATGGGTGCAGCCCTGTCGTGCCGATCAGGGTGTAATAAAGTTACATCTCAAATGATGCATGAGTTTCTTGGCGTGGTCAATCCGGCTCCGGGCCACGCTGGTCGTCCACCGACCGACCCGCCGGCCCCAGCGCCAGCGTGCCGGTTCCGAGCAGCCGGTTGTGGCTGCTCAGCACGGCGGCGGTGGCGGGCAGCCGGTCGGCCCACACCCGCACGAAGCTGCCACCCTGCGCCAGGCGGTTGATGAAGGTGTTGTCGCGCAGCGTCAGCTGGCAGTCGGGCCAGGGCTGGCCTTCGGCGCCGTAGGACAGCATCACCCCGTTCTCGGTCAGCGGGCTCTGCACCAGGGTGTTGCCCTCGACCAGCACCACGCCGCCGTTGGGCAGGTCGATCTCGTACGACGCCCGGCCGGTGCGGCCGTCGTCGAACCGGCTGGCGGTGATCTGCGCCTGCTGCGCCCGGCACTTCAGCAGATGGCCCCGCCGGCCCTGGCCGAGCACGCTGGCATGCAGCCGCAGCCGTGCGATGCGGCCCACGTACAGCAGGTGCGGCAGCGACTCCTCGTTGGCAGGCGCATCGCCGAAGCTGCAGCCGTCGATGTCGAGTTCGGCGTCGGCCTGGTTGCCAGCGAGCAGGCCCATCTGGTTGTCATGGAAGGCGCAGCGCCGCAG
>JBBRVT010000780.1:0-1582 GCA_038246615.1 Burkholderiales bacterium | reverse complement strand
TGCCCCTCAAGGGCCACTACTGCCTCCAGGACGAGGACGGCGGGTGACTGGCTGACGCAGGTAAAGAAGGGAGGGCCGAAGGCCCGGAATGACACGGAGTCAGCCAGTCACCCGCCGTCTTCGGCCTCGCCTCGAACTGTGAATGTCGGCTGTTCAACAACGGCAAAGACAGCAACGAGCCCGAAGCCGCCTACTGGAACTGCTCCACCAACCGCTGCAGCGCCATGGTGAACGGCTGCTCCATCAGTGGCAGGGTGAACAGCATGCCGATCAGGCCGACGGTCAGGGTGATCGGGAAGCCCACCGAGAACACGCTGATCTGCGGTGCAACGCGTGAGATCACACCCAGCACCAGGTTGACGAACAGCAGCATGCCCACCAGCGGCAATGCGATCCACAGGCCGAGCATGAACACCTCGGCGCCCCAGCGCTGCGGCTGCAGCTGGTGCAGGAAGGCGAAGGGCGTGTCGCCGACCTTAAACACCTCGAAACTGCGCACCAGGGCCTGGATCATCATCAGGTGGCCGTTGCCCAGCACGAACAAGAACGCCACCAACGTGCCGAACAGGCGGCTGCTGGCGGTGCCCTGGGATGCGGTGGCGGGGTCGAAGAAGCCGGCGAAGTTCAGGCCCATCTGCAGGCCGATCAACTCGCCGCCCATCTCCACCGCAGCAAACACCAGCCGCACCGCAAAGCCCATGGTCACGCCCACCAGCACCTGCTGCGCCACCACCATGAAGGCCAGCGGTGAATCCAGCGGGATCACCGGCATGGCCGGCAGGCTGGGCTGTGCAGCCAGCGCGATGAAGCCGGCCAGGCCGATCTTCACCCGCATCGGCACCGCGCGCTGGCTGAACACCGGCAGCGTGGCCAGCAGCGCCAGCGCGCGCAGGAAGGGCCACAGCAGCGGCGTGAGCCATGCCAGGATCTGCGCCTCGCTGAGACTGATCACCGCGCGGCCCGTCAACCCACGGCCGAGGGGATCGCCAGCAGCGTGCGCTGGATGTATTCGACCAGCATGGTCAGCATCCACGGCCCCGTCACGGCGAGCACCGCCACCGCAGCCACCACCTTGGGCACGAAGCTCAGCGTGGTTTCGTTGATCTGCGTGGCGGCCTGGAAGACGCTGACCACCAGGCCAACCACCAGCACGGCCAGCAAGATGGGGGCGGAAACCAGCAGCAGCATGTACAGGCCCTGCTGGCCGAAATGGAAGGCTTGTTGGCTGTCCATCAGACGTGACTCCAGGATGGGTTGACCGAGCGCTCGCAAGCGGACGCTGCGGAGCCGGCTTTGCCGGGCCGCTGGCGGCGCCCCCTTGAGGGGGAGCGCCGAAGGCGCTTCGGGGGTGGGGTCATGTCGCAAACGATGCTGCGAGCGAACCCAGCAGCAGGTTCCAGCCGTCGGCCAGCACGAACAGCATCAGCTTGAAGGGCAGGCTCACCAGCACCGGGCTCAACATCATCATGCCCAGGCTCATCAGCACGCTCGCCACGATCATGTCGATGATCAGGAACGGGATGAAGATCATGAAGCCGATCTGGAACGCGCTTTTCAGCTCACTGGCCACGAAGGCCGGCAC
>JBBRVT010000779.1:0-1583 GCA_038246615.1 Burkholderiales bacterium | reverse complement strand
GAGGCCAGGCTTGCCCAGGAGCCGTCCTTGGTGCGCAGCCGCTTTCATGCCGAAGACCGAAGGGGCCGCTACTTTCCTGTGCCACCGGACCCTGATCACGACTGACACGCGGGAGAAAGTGCCGGAACAAATTGTGATCAGAACGCCCGGGCTTGCAACTTGCAGTAACCTTGCAGCGATTGACTGGAGGTTCTGTCCTTGGACGTGCTGCAGCTCGATGTGTCGGGACGCCCGCAAGCGTGGATCACGCCACGGGAGGCCGCCCTGCTCTACGCCTGTGACGGCGTGGCCTGGACGCTGGGCCGCGCCGTGCAGGTGCTGCGTGGCGGCATCCAGCGCACCACCGGGCTGCAGTCGCGCATCGAGGTGCACGCCATCATCGCGGTGCGTGGCACCATCCCCAGCCGGGCCTGGCGCGTCACACCCACGCTGGCCAACCCCAAGCTCTTCGTGCGGGACCGCCATGTGTGCGCCTACTGCGGCGGGCGCTTCGGCTATGACACCCTCACCCGCGAGCACATCATCCCCACTTCGCGCGGCGGTCGCGACACCTGGATGAACTGCATCACCGCCTGCCGCGGCTGCAACGGCCGCAAGGGCAACCGGCTGCCGGAAGAAGCGAACATGAGCCTGCTGTACCTGCCCTACACGCCCAGCCTGCATGAGGACATGATCCTGCGCGGCCGGCGCATCGTGGTCGACCAGATGGAGTTCTTGCTGGCCAGCGTGCCGCGGTCCAGCCGGCTGCATGGCTGAAACCCGTGCGGGCTGGCACTGCGGCCGGCCTGCGAAGCATCATCACGCGCAGTCACGCTTCTTCACCGGGCAGCAAACTGCGAGCTTGCAGCAGCGTGCAGCATCGGCACCGGTCAACGAGGCACAGGCGTGCCCCGTTGTAGCTCCTGACACTCCCGAGGATTCACCATGTTCCGTTCCACCACCGTGCTGGCGTTGGCTGCCGTCTTGACCCTGGCCGGCTGCGCCACCAGCAGCCCTGATGTCATCAGCCGCCACGATGCCCAGCGCATGTCCACCGTGCTGGACGCCACCGTGCTGGCGGTGCGCCCGGTCACTGTGGACGGCAGCCAGAGCGGCCCCGGCGCGCTGACCGGTGGCGTGGTGGGCGGTGTGGCCGGTTCGTCGATCGGCGGGCGGCGTGATTCCATCGTCGGCGGCGTGCTGGGTGCCGTGGCCGGCGCGGTGATCGGCAATGCGATCGAACGCAGCGCCACGCGCGAGGAGTCGCTGGAGATCATGGTGCAGCTGCGCAACGGTGAGCGCCGCGCCGTTGTGCAGGCCAAGGGCAACGAGAGCTTCGCACCCGGCGATGCGGTGATCCTGGTCACCACCGGTGGCAAGGTGCGGGTGTCGCGCTCACCGGGCTATGCCCCGCAAGATTCCAACACTCCGCTCCCCCGGCCGCTGCCCGGCACGCGCGGCTGACCGCGCCGCAAGGACGACCACGGCAGCCATGGCACCCGCAGCGTTGCGCGACCAAGAGTCGATTCAGTCCGTAGAACTGTCCGACAGCCCCGCCGCACCAACATGGTCAACCGTTGGCGGTGACTGCAGCCAGGGCAGCG
>JBBRVT010000778.1:0-1589 GCA_038246615.1 Burkholderiales bacterium | reverse complement strand
TCCCTTGCCGCTGCAGCGCCTGCTGCTGGCCTGCGGGCCCAACCGGCGCACCGTCGAGGCCGTGATGCGCCATGTCTGGTGCAGCGAAGGCGCGGCGGCCGACGACCCGCAGCGCCTTGCCGCGTTGACGGCCGAACTGACTGCCGGACTGACTGCCGAACTGAAGCCCCCGCGCGACCCCGCCGGCGACGAGGTGAAGGCCGAACTGCGTGCACGCACGGCCGAGGCCGCCGCACGCGGGGTGTTCGGCGTGCCCACTTTCGAGCTCGACAGGGCGCTCGGCAGCCCTGCCGGACCGCGCCTGTTCTGGGGGCAAGACGCGCTGGAGATGCTGGCCGACGCGTTGCGCGGCGAGCCCTGGTTCACAGGCCCGGCGTGGACCCGTGAAGGTGCGCCGCGGCCGGGTGTGGTGCGGCGCGACTGAGCGGCCGGGCACCGCAAGTCCCGCTGCTGCCGCCGCATGCTGCCGGTGCAGGGCCGCGGCATAGACTGCCCGCACCGTCACCCGCCGCCGCCGCCATGAACCACGTCCCGCCCCGCATCGCCCTCGTCACCGGTGCCGGCAGCGGCATCGGCCGCGCCACCGCGCTGGCCCTGCTGGCCGAGGGCTGGCATGTGGTGCTGGCCGGACGGCGTGTGGAGGCGCTGCGCGAGTCCGTTGCGCTGGCCCGTCAGCCGAACGGCGACTTGCTGGAAGACATCGCCAGCTGCGCCTTTGTCATGACCTGCGACGTCACCCGGCCCGATTCGGTGGCCATGCTGTTCGACTTCGTGCGCGCGCGCTGCGGCCGGCTCGACCTGCTGTTCAACAACGCCGGTGTGTTCACGCCCGGCGTGCCGCTGGAAGACCTGCCGGTGGAGCAGTGGCGCGCTGCGGTGGACACCAATCTGACCGGCGCCTTCCTGTGCACGCAGCAGGCCTTCCGCATGATGAAGGCGCAGACGCCCAAGGGCGGCCGCATCATCAACAACGGCTCGATCTCGGCCCATGCGCCGCGGCCCAACTCGGTCGCCTACACGGCCACCAAGCACGCCATGACGGGTCTGACCAAGGCCGCGGCGCTGGACGGACGACTGCACGACATCGCGGTCGGCCAGATCGACATCGGCAATGCCGTGACGGAGCTGTCTGCCCCCATGGCCAGCGGCATGCCGCAGGCCGACGGCAGCGTGCGCGCCGAGGCGCGCATGGACGTGGCCCATGCCGCCCGCGCCGTGGTGCAGATGGCCAGCCTGCCGCTGCAAGCGAACGTGCTGTTCATGACGGTGATGGCGACCAGGATGCCGTTCGTCGGGCGCGGCTGAGGGCGGCGCGTCCGGCCCGGCAACTGGACTGCAGCATGCAAAAGGCCCGCCGAAGCGGGCCTTGTCTCGAACGCATCGCAGCGCGCTGCGATCAGGTCTTTGCGCTGCTGAGCGCCGGGGCTGGCTTGGCGGCCAGCAGGGCATCGGAGGCGGGCTGGGCGGCCAGGCCGTCGATGCTGCCCATCACCACCACGGTGGCGGCGAGGGCGAGGACGAAGGACACGGCTTGCTGGGTGATTTGGCGGGTGAACATGGTGGCTTCCTTTCGGGGGTGGCGGGCTGCG
>JBBRVT010000777.1:0-1594 GCA_038246615.1 Burkholderiales bacterium | reverse complement strand
CTATGTCGCCGTCATGACCCTGGCCGTGGTCATGTACAAGAACCTGGGGGTGTCCAACACCGAGATCGCGCTGTACACGAGCTGGCTCTACCTGCCCTGGGTCATCAAGCCGCTGTGGAGCCCGCTGGTGGACCTGCTGGGACGCAAGCGGCAGTGGATCATTGCGCTGCAGTTCGTCATCGGCACCGCACTGGCCGGGGTGGCGCTGACACTGCCGGCGCCGCAGTGGCTGCAGTGGAGCCTGGCGGTGTTCTGGCTGATGGCCTTTGCCTCGGCCACGCACGACATCGCGGCCGACGGCTTTTACATGCTGGCCCTGCCGCAGCGCAGCCAGGCCGCTTTCGTCGGTGTGCGCAGCACCTTCTACCGGCTGGCGATGATTGCCGGCCAGGGCGGGCTGGTGGTGCTGGCAGGGGTCATGACCGAGCGCAGCGGCAGCGCCGTCACCGGCTGGGCGGTGGTGATGGGGGTGATGGCGGCGGGCTTCGCATTGCTGGGCCTCTGGCACGCCTGGGCGCTGCCGCGGCCCGATGCCGACCTGCCGGCGCCGCGGAATGGGGAAGGTACCGGGCAAGGGCAGGGCCGCGGGTTGGCCGGCTTCATCGCCGACTTCGGCACCGTCTATGCCGCCTTCTTCCGCCGGCCCGACATCTGGCGCGTGCTGGCCTTCTTGCTGCTGTACCGATTTGCCGAGGCGCAACTGGTCAAGCTGGTGGCGCCTTTCATGCTCGACCCGCTGGACGCCGGCGGCCTGGGCCTGCGCACGCAGGACGTGGGCGTGGCCTACGGCACCTGGGGCGTGGCGGCGCTGACCTGCGGCGGGCTGCTGGGCGGCTGGCTGATATCCCGCCGCGGCCTGGACCGGCTGCTATGGCCGCTGGTGCTGTGCCTGAATGTGCCCAACCTGGTCTATGTCGGGCTGGCGATGGTGCAGCCGCAGAGCCTGGTCGTGGTCGGCGCCGCCATCGCGCTGGAACAGTTCGGCTACGGCCTGGGCTTCACCGCCTTCATGGTCTTCATGCTGATGGTGGCCGCGGGCAAAGACGGATCCAACCCACACAAGACGGCGCATTACGCGCTGTGCACCGGCTTCATGGCCCTGGGCATGATGCTTCCGGGCATGATGTCGGGCTGGCTGCAGGACCAGCTGGGCTATGTCAACTTCTTCGTCTGGGTGTCCCTGGCCACGTTGCCTTCGTTCGCGGTCGTGGCGCTGGCGCGGCGGCTGGTGCGGCCGGGGTTCGGGCGCGATTGAGCGGTGACCGCACGACGTCCCGCACGCCGGCCGGCGTTCAGCGCTTCGTCAAGCCGCCGAGCATGCCCGCCAGGTTGTCGAGCCCCGCAGAGCTGAGCTGACCGCCCTGCGGCAACTGGCCCTCGGGCGTGAGCTGGTCCACCAGCCCGGGCAGGATCTGCGACAACTGGCCCATCAGCTCGTCGGGGTTGATGCCGACCTGCTGCGCCATGCCGCGCACGGCGTCGGAGCCCAGCACATTCTTCAGCTGATCGCCGCTGATCGGCAGGTTCTGGCCGCGGCCGATCCATGACGCGACGACCTCGCCCAGCCCGGCCTGCTGAAACTTCTGCACCAGCG
>JBBRVT010000776.1:0-1595 GCA_038246615.1 Burkholderiales bacterium | reverse complement strand
GTGGTCACCGTGCTGCCGGTGCTGCTGTTGTTCCTGGCACTTCAAAAGCACTACATGCAGGGGCTGATGATGGGCAGTGTGAAGTGAGGCGCTGGCTGCCATGGCTGGCCACTTCGGCGCTGCTGTTGAGCCCCGGCCTGGCCGCCGCGCAAGCCAGCACCGAGCGCGTGATCGACGACTTCTCGGACCGCTCGCGCTGGGCGGCCTCGGCCAGCGACCAGGTGCAGGCCCGCATCGAGCCCGACGCCTCTGGCGCGATGTGCCTGCACTACAACTTCGGCCGCGTCTCGGGTTATGCGGTGGCGCGCCGGGTGCTGGTGCTGGAATTGCCGCCGCACCATGGCTTCACGCTGCGGCTGTACGGCCAGGGTGAATCCAACGCCTTCCAGGTCAAATTCATCGACGCCAGCGGCGACAACGTCTGGTGGCGGAACTGGCCGGATTTCACGCCGCCGGCGCAGCCCACGACCCTGAAGATTCGTCAGCGCCAGATCAACTTCGCCTGGGGCCCGACCGAGGACAAGCTGCTGCGGCGCGCGGCGGCGATTGAGCTGGTGGTGGCCAGCGGCCAAAGCGGCGGCGCCGGCCGGCTGTGCTTCCAGCGCTTGACCCTGCTGACCCTGCCGCCACCCGGCCCGGTTGCCAGCCCAGTGCTGCACCAGAGCGCTGCGGGCAGCACGCTGGACCTGGGCGCGGTGCGTGAACTCAACGGCCTGCTGTGGCGCTGGGGCGCCGGTGCACCGGTGCCGGCCAGGGTGTTGGCCAGCAACGATGGCCGGCAATGGCGCCGCGTGCACCAACTGCCTGCCAGCCAGCGCGCGCTGCAGGCGCTTTGGCTGCCGGAGCAGGAAGCGCGCTACCTGCGCATCAGCGGGCCGCGCCGGGCGGTCGAGATGTCGGCGCCTTCGCCGCTGGATTGGCCCGACCGCAATGCGATGCTGACCGCGTTGGCCGCGCAGGCGCCGCGCAGTGAGTTCCCGCGCGCCTTCCATGGTCAGCAGAACTACTGGACCCTGGTGGGCGTGGATGGTGGCGGTGCCAATGCCGCGCTGCTGTCCGAAGACGGTGCCATTGAACCTCACCGCGGCGGACCATCGATCAAACCGATGGTCACCGATGGCCAGGGTCGACTGCTGGGCTGGGCCGAGGTGCAGGCCGAAGGCCACAGCAGCACCACGCTGCGCGAAGGCCATTTGCCGCTGCCAAGCGTGCACTGGAAGCATCCGGATTTTGGCCTGCAGGTCGAGGTCGGTGCCGAGGGCAGCCGCGCCCAGGCACAGCTGATCGCGCGCTACACCCTGCATAACCCGACATCGCAGCGTCAGACCTTGACATTGTCTTTGCTGTTGCGGCCCTGGCAGGTCAACCCGCCGCAGCAGTTTCTCAACACGGCCGGCGGTGTGGCGCCGCTGCGCTCGCTGGCCTGGTCCGGTGGCGCGCTGCAGGTCGACGACCGACCCTGGCTCAAGCCGCTGGCCAAGCCCGATCGGGTGCTGGCCACCGCCTTCGACGCCGGTGATGGGCTGGGCGCAGGGGCCACGCCGCTGCGAACACTGCGTGATCCGCAAGGCCTGGCCAGCGCACGCCTGGACTGG
>JBBRVT010000775.1:0-1596 GCA_038246615.1 Burkholderiales bacterium | reverse complement strand
GAGGGTGACCAGTTCGGCAGCGGCTTTGTCGGCGCCAATCCCAATTCCAAGATTCCGGCGCTGATGGACCACAGCGGGGCGACGCCGATCCGGGTGTTCGAGTCGGGCGCGATCCTGATGCACCTGGCCGAAAAGTTTGGCGCTTTCCTGCCCACCGATACCGCCCAGCGCGCCGAATGCTTGTCGTGGCTGTTCTGGCAGATGGGCAGCGCGCCCTACCTGGGCGGCGGCTTTGGCCACTTCTACGCTTATGCGCCGATCAAGATCGAATACGCGATCGACCGCTTTGCGATGGAGGTCAAACGCCAGCTCGACGTGCTCGACCGCCGCCTGGCCGAAACCGAGTACCTGGCCGGCGATGCTTACACCGTGGCCGACATCGCCGTCTGGCCCTGGTACGGCGCGCTGGCCAAGGGCTTGCTCTACAGCGGCGGCGAATTTCTGCAGGTGCAAGACTACCGCCATGTGCAGCGCTGGGCCGACCTGATCGCCGCACGGCCGGCGGTGCAGCGTGGCCGCAAGGTCAACCGCGTGATGGGCGACCCGGCCAGCCAGCTGCACGAGCGCCACGAGGCCAGCGATTTCGACACCCAGACGCAGGACAAGCTGGCGCCGCCGGCCTGAGCGGCCTGCCGGCCTGCAGGTGCCGGCCTTCACCGGACCGGCGGGCCGGCGAGCCGGCCGGGGGGGTCGGCGCCGGCTCGTGACGGCCGCGAACTGCGAGCGTGCAGGCACGTGCGTTCGCGTCGCAGGCAATCGGCCGTACGATCCCGCTGAATTGCGCCCTCCTGAAGACAAGGATCTTTCCATGACCACCGACCCAACCTACCCCGCCCTCAGCCTCTACATCGACGGCCAGTTCCTGCACGGTGACGGCCGGGTCGAGCAAGACATCTTCAACCCGGCCACCGGCCAGGTCATCGCCAAGCTGCCGCATGCCCGCCGCGAGGACCTGGACAAGGCGCTGGCCGCCGCCGCGCGCGCCTTCGAGAGCTGGAAGAAGACCTCGCCGCTGGAGCGCAGCAAAGTGCTGCGCCGAGTGGCCGAGCTGGCCCGCGAACGCGCCCAGGACATCGGCCGCGCCATGACCATGGACCAGGGCAAACCGCTGGCCGAGAGCGTGGGCGAGATCATGTTCTGCGCCGAACATGCCGAGTGGCATGCCGAGGAATGCCGCCGCATCTACGGCCGCGTCATCCCGGCGCGGCTCGACGGCGTGCGCCAGCTGGTGCTGCGCGAGCCGGTTGGCGTGTGCGCCGCCTTCTCGCCCTGGAACTTTCCGTTCAACCAGGCCATACGCAAGATCTCGGCCGCTGTTGGCGCGGGCTGCACCATCGTGCTCAAGGGCCCCGAGGACGCACCCAGCGCGGTGGTGGCACTGGCCCGGCTGTTCCATGATGCCGGCCTGCCGCAGGGCGTGCTGAACGTGGTGTGGGGCGTGCCGCACGAAGTTTCCGAGCACCTGATCAACAGCCCGGTGGTGCGCAAGATCAGCTTCACCGGCTCGGTGCCGGTGGGCAAGCTGCTGGCCGCCAAGGCCGCCATGCTGATGAAGCGCAGCACCATGGAGCTCGGCGGCCATGCGCCGGTGATCGT
>JBBRVT010000774.1:0-1598 GCA_038246615.1 Burkholderiales bacterium | reverse complement strand
GCCCGAACAGCGCGTCAAAGGGCGCCCGATCTAGGCGCAAAGCGCAGCCATAGCCCGGGCTATGGCGAGCATTTGCAACGACGAGCGGGGGCACTTTGGCGTGATGAGCGGGCATGAACGAAAGACTCTCAGGCTCTCAGTCCAGCGCGGTGATCTGGTTGTAAGGCATGCGGCCGCTGCGCTCGAGCTCCACCGTCAGCGTGGTGCCGCCGGTGTTGACCGCCCCCACCTTGTCGCGCGTCAGGGCCACGGCGTCGATGGCGGTGGAGCCGCTGCCAGCACTGACACGGAAGCGGTAGCCGGCGACGTCGGGCAGGTCCCGGCCGGCGGCCCAGGGCACGTCGTGGCGGCCTGCGGGCGTGGTGGCCAGGGTGATCGTGTCGACCAGGCGGCCGGCGGGGCTGAGCACCTCCACCTTGATGCGGCTGGCGGGGCTGCCGATCTCGAAGGTGGCCTGCGGCATGCCGTCGACCACCGACATCCGGTCGCCCCGGATCAGCACGTTCTTGCCCACCAGGCCGGCGCCCTGCACCGCCTGCATCTGCACGAACTGGCCGTTGAGCTTTTCCACCGTGGTGTTGAGCTTCTCGATGCCGCTGACGGTGCTGATCTGCGCCATCTGCGAGGTCATCTGCGCGTTGTCCACCGGGTTCATCGGGTCCTGGTTCTGCAACTGGGTGACCAGCAGCTTCAGGAAGCGCTCGCTGGCCTCCTTGGCGGTGGTGGCGCCGTCGTTGACGGCCTTGGCCGCGCTGCTGCCACCGAGGCTGGAGAGGAAGGCGTTGCTGCCGGTGGAACTGACGGTGCTCATGCAAGGCTCCTGGAGTGCGGATAGTCGATCACGACTGGCCCATCTGCAGCGTCTTCAACAGCAGGCCTTTGGCGGTGTTCATCACTTCCACGTTGTTCTGGTAGGAGCGTGACGCGGAGATCATGTCCACCATCTCCTCGATCGGATTGACGTTGCTGTAGGTCACGTAACCCTGGGCATCGGCGCCAGGGTGCTTGGGGTCGTGCACGCGCCGGCCCTCGTTCTGGCTCTCGATCACCTGGCTGACCTGCACGCCGGTGGACGTGGCCTCGCCCATCAGCAGCGACTGGAACACCACCTGCCGTGCCTTGTAGGCCTGGCCGTCGGGCCCGGCCACGGTGTCGGCGTTGGCCACGTTGCTGGCCACCACGTTCAGGCGCTGGGTCTGCGCGCTGGCGGCGCTGCCCGACACGTCGAAAATCTTGAACATGCTCATTGGAGCCCCTCGTCAGGCGGGTACGCCAGCCGATCCCCCGTGGGGATGGCGGGCCGGCTTGGGGCGGCCCGGCGCTCGGCCCGCCCTGCTTCGACAGCCGTTGTCTCTGTCGTCATTGGTTGTGGCTCTTCATCGCCTCGAGCATCGAGCGCAGGCTGCCGCCGAGGAAGCGCAGCGTCGCCTCGTACTTCACCGTGTTGTCGGTGAAGCTGGCGCGCTCGCGGTCCATGTCCACGGTGTTGCGGTCGACCGCGTCCTGGCTGTGGCGGGCAAACAGCAGGCCGGGCTCTTCGCGCAACCTGACGACGGCGGGGTCGTGCCCGGCATGGGTGGTGGCCAGCGCCAGCGCCG
>JBBRVT010000773.1:0-1602 GCA_038246615.1 Burkholderiales bacterium | reverse complement strand
TCGGCGCCCCGCCGCCCTTGCCTTCGGCCACCAGGATGTCGCCATTGGGAAGCACCAGCGTCTGGCGCGGAATCTGCAGGTCGGTGGCGATGGCCGCGATCACATAACCCCGCGGCACCGTGGGCCGCTGATCGCCCCACTGCGCCGGGCTCGCAATCGACATGTTGGGGAGCAGCCCGCGTTGCTGCGCGGGCAGCACCGGTTCTGCGCCGACACTTGTCAGCCCGTCCTGCGACACGTTTGCATCGTTGCCGCAAGCAGCCAGCAGAACCGAGAAACCAGCCACTGCCCATAACACCAGCCGCTTCATGACATTTCTCCCGCGCGACGGTAGGACAAGCCGATCCATGCCGCCGCGCCGGCCAGCAACAGAACGATGACCGACAAGATCAATCCTTCAGGCATCATCGCCCACACATCCTTGGCATGCATCAGCGCATTGAGCAAAGCCAGCACCCAGGTTGCCAACAGCAGGCCGCAATACAAGAGATAGTCTCGCCCACGCCGATCGGCGTGGCGCAGGCCCACCAGCGCGAACAGCAGAACGACGCCACCGAACACCAGGCCGGCGGCGATGAACCAGGAAGCGAAATTGGTCCACTGCACCTGGTAGCTCATCGCGTAAGCCAGATCGCTCAGCAATGCGCCCAGAAATAGCGTCGCAGTTGCGGAGACGAGGAACGCGTTGACCGGGTGCAACGGCCTCGGGCGAGGTCGGTTGACGGTGGCATCCAAATAGGCTCTCCTGTTGGAAGTTGCGGCAAATCCTGCCGCCAATGACGCAGCTGAAGTGAAAGTTCCATGGCAATTGCCGTGCCCGACGCGGCACGTCGAGCAACACGCCAGTCCGCTGGTTGCAAGCCGGTTGCGGGCCGGTTGCGAGCCGGTTGGCGGTGAGGTCTCGGCTGCCCGAAGAGTCAGTTCAGATGCACAGCGCATGTGTCACTACCGGCATCAGCGAGACGACCGTGGCCGGCAGGCCCACCCATGCCGTCACCTCCGCCAGGCGCAACAGCAGCCGGCCGGGGCCTGCCTCTGCGCCTGCGTTGCCATTGACGCGACGGCGTCGTACCCGCCACAGCCACAGCGACAGCAGCATTACCCAGACGGCCCAGCTCAGCACCAGCACCAGGCGTTGCAGGCTGGCCGGCCCCAGGTCCACCTGCTCCCAGCCCGACGCACAACCGATGCCGTGCAGGGCGTACACCCAGGTGAACGCTGCCGCCCAGCCGATCAGCCCGCCAGCAGCGGGCAGCAGCTTTGGTGCACTCATCGCGCCACCCCCGGCCCCCACGCGGGCGCCAGATGCAGCAGGGCCAGGGCGATGGCGCACACCCAGCATGCGTAGCCGGTCCGATGGCCAGCGACACGCAACTCCAGACCACGCTGCGGGCCCATGAAACCAGCGGCGACCCGCGCGCCAGCGAATCCCAGCATCGTCAGCGCAATGCCGCCGTGCACAGCCGCAAACCAGGCCAGCACGGCACTGGCCGCAGCGTAGGCATGGGTCTCGGGCGCTGGCAGCCGCAGCCAGACCGCGCTTGCCAGTGCGGCCATCGCCACCAGCAGCCCCAGCGCCGCCAGCGCCAGCCGCCAGAGCAC
>JBBRVT010000772.1:0-1608 GCA_038246615.1 Burkholderiales bacterium | reverse complement strand
GCTGATCAGCGAATATGGGCTGCGCATGGGTCTGGCCCTGCTGTTGTCGACCTGGATCGGCCTGGCGGTGACGGCCCTGGTGCTACGCGCGCTGCTGCCGGCGCCCGGCGCCACGGGGCGAGCGAAATGAGCGGCGGCATGCAGGACTTCGTGCAACTGTGGGTCTATCTGTCGGCGACGCCGCTGTTCGGCCTGACCGCCACACTGAGCTGCTATGTGCTGGCCCATGCGCTCTACATGCGGCTCGACCAGGCGCCCTGGGCCAACCCGGTGCTGTGGACGGTGCTGGCGCTGGCCACCCTGCTCACCGTCACCGGCACGCCCTATCCCACCTATTTTTCCGGCGCACAGTTCATCCACTTCCTGCTCGGTCCGGCAGTGGTGGCGCTGGGCTGGCCGTTGTGGCAACGCCGCGCTCAATTGCGCCAGCGCGGCCTGGCCTTGCTGGCGGCAGCGCTGGCCGGTGGCGCGGCGGCCGCCGGCAGTGCGGTGGCCATCGGCTGGGCACTGGGCCTGCCAGTGGACGTGCTGCGCTCGCTGGCGCCCAAATCGGTGACCGCGCCGGTGGCCATGGGCATCGCCGAGCAGATCGGCGGCATTCCGGCGCTGGCCGCCGTGCTGGCGGTGCTGACCGGCCTGGTCGGCGCCATCAGCGGCAAGTACTTGTTCGACGCGCTGGGCATCAGCCGCATGGATGTGCGCGGCTTTGCGCTGGGCACCGCCTCGCATGGCATCGGCGCCGCGCGCGCGATGCAAGTGCACCCCGACGCCGGCGCCTATGCCGGTCTGGCGCTGGGCCTGCAGGTGGTGCTGGCTTCGCTGCTGATGCCTGCACTGGCCGCCTGGCTGCTGCGCTGAGCCGCCTTCTTTCAACGAACTCCGTCCCCACCGATCGCCATGCAAACCGCACTCGCCCCCCGCTACCAAGGCACGCCCGACGGCGAAGCCGCCGAAGCCATCCTGCGCAAGTGTGTGCACTGCGGCTTTTGCACCGCCACCTGCCCCACTTACCAGCTGCTGGGCGACGAACTCGACGGCCCGCGCGGCCGCATCTACCTGATGAAACAGGTGCTGGAGGGCGTCACGCCGACCCGCGCCACCCAGCAGCACCTCGACCGCTGCCTCACTTGTCGGAATTGTGAAACCACCTGCCCCAGCGGCGTGCAGTACGGCCACCTGGTCGACATCGGCCGCAAGCTGGTGGACGCGCAAGTGCCGCGCCCGGCCGGTGAGCGCGCGGTGCGTTGGCTGCTCAAGACCGGCCTGACCTCGCCGCTGTTCGGCCCGGCGATGGCGCTGGGCAAGCTGGCACGGCCGTTGCTGCCGGCCGCATTGAAGGACAAGGTGCCGGGCGCCAGCCACCCGCGCGCCAAGCTGTGGCCGCAGCAGGACCATGCCCGCAAGGTGCTGATGCTGATGGGCTGCGTGCAGCCGGCGATGATGCCCAATGTCAACGCGGCCACCGCCCGTGTGCTGGACGCCGCCGGCATCCAGACCCTGGTGGCCGACAACGCCGGCTGCTGCGGTGCGCTGCGCACCCATCTGAACGACCACGAGGGCGGCCTGGCCGACATGCGCCGCAACATCGACGCCTGGTGGCCGCAGGTC
>JBBRVT010000771.1:0-1611 GCA_038246615.1 Burkholderiales bacterium | reverse complement strand
GGCCAGACAGTGCTGGCGATGTTCGAGGCCTGGCTGGGGCCCGACGCCTTCCAGGCCGGGGTGCGCCGCTACATCCGGCGCCATGCCTGGGGCAGCGCCACCAGCGACGATTTCTTCCAGGCACTGGCCGCTGCCGACCCGGCGCTGCCCGATGCGGTGCGCAGCTTCACCCGCCAGGGCGGCATCCCCCGGCTGGCTGTCACGCTGCTGTGCGATGGCGGCCCGCCGCGCCTGCAGCTGGCGCAATCACGCCTGCTGCCGCTGGGCTCACCTGCGGCGCCTGGCCAGCGCTGGCAGTTGCCGCTGCGGGTGCGCACCCCCGCCGGCACCAGCCGCCTGCTGATGACCGAGGCCGAGGCCACGCTGGCGCTGCCCGATGCCGACTGCCCCGCCTGGGTGCAGGCCAATGCCGGCGGCAGCGGCTACTGGCGCAGCGCCTACACCGGCGACGGCCTGGCCCGCCTGGCAGCCGCGCCCGGCCTGGGCAACGGCGAGTGGCTGGCCCTGCTGGACGACGCCATCGGCCTGCATGCCAGTGGCGACATCGACAACGCCCAGGCCCTGGCGCTGGTGCGTGCGGCCGCCAGCCACCCGGCCGGCGAGGTGGTGCAGGCGGCCATGGCGCTGCTGCAGCACCTGCGGCCGCTGGCGGAGCCTCTGGTCGGGCAGCTGGTAGGGCAGCTGGTCGGGCCCGGCCAGCAGGCCGCCTATGCGGCACAGTGGCAGGCCGCGTTCGGCGCGCGCGCCCGCAGCCTGGGCTGGTTGCCGCAGCCCGGGGGCAACGACAGAGACAGCGACGACGACCGCCTGCTGCGCGCCGCCCTGCTGCCGGCGGTGGCGGTGCTGGGAGAGGATGCTGCACTGCGCCAGCAGGCGCTGCAGCTGGCCCAGGGCTGGCTGGCCGACCGCAGCAGCCTGGGCGCCGACCTGCGGCTGCCGGTGCTCATGGCGGCGGCCCGCGCCGACGGGCCTGGCGCTGGCAGCGCGCTGTTCCAGCAACTGCTGGCGGCGCTGCAGGCCAGCACGGTGCGCACCGAGCGCGGCGACCTGCTGGCTGCGCTGGGCCAGTTCCGCCAGCCCGTCCTGGCGCAGCAGGCACGCGCGGTGCTGCTGCAGCCGCAGATCGACCTGCGCGACAGCCTGTGGCCGCTGCTGCGAGCGCAGGCTGCCGACGCCGAAGGCCGCGCCGAGGTGCTGGCCTTCGTGCTGAGGGAGCAGGCGGGCCTGTCGGCCCGGCTGGGCCGCGAGGAACTGCCGCGCCTGCCGGGCCTGTTCAACGGTGCCTGCAGCCCCGACGAGGCGCGCCGCATCGACGCCGGCTTCGCCCCGGCGATGGCCCGGGTGGCCGGCGGCCGCGCGGCACTGGCCCGCACGCTGGAGGCGGTGCGGCTGTGCAGCGTCTGGCGCACCCGGCAGGGCGGCGCGTTGCCATAGGGCGACGGCTTGGTTGCAACCGGCACCACGGCGCATTGCCTTGTCATTGGTGGTGGGCGTAGCATTCTTGGCGCCACCGGCCAGCGCGCGCCTGGGGCGCCCGCCGCGAAGAAGCGGCCAAAGACATCTGCGCACAACCTTGCAAGGACGACATCTCCATCATGGGTGAGCTGCCCG
>JBBRVT010000770.1:0-1611 GCA_038246615.1 Burkholderiales bacterium | reverse complement strand
CGAATGTGAACGCCCTTGCGATTGACGGACCTACGGGAGTTTCTGGAAGGGCGGCCAAGAGCTGAGCCACGACGAGCAACTCGCCGTGGCCGCCGCCCTCAATCGCGCTCTCTCCCTCTAGCGCCCGTTAGCAACCTGCGAGCTCCGAGTCCCGAGGTGCCGTCCCTCGAAACTCGAAACTCAGTTAGACCGACTGCCGCGCCGACGGTCGCTTTCCAGCAACAGCAGTTTGCGGATGCGGATCGACTTCGGGGTCACTTCGACCACTTCGTCTTCGCGGATGTATTCCAGGGCCTCTTCCAGACTGAAGATGTGCGGCGGAGTGATCTTGATCGCCTCGTCCGCGCCGGAGCTGCGGATGTTGGTGAGCTTCTTCTCCTTCGACAGGTTGACGATCAGCTCGCCTTCCTTGCTGTATTCGCCAACCACCAGGCCTTCGTACAGGGGCTGGCTGACATCGACGAAGAAGCGGCCGCGGTCTTGCAGGTTGAACAGCGCGAAGGGCACCACGGTGCCGCCGCCCTGGCTGACGATGGCGCCTTGCAGGCGCTTCTCGATGTCACCGCGGTAGCGGCCGTATTCCAGGAACATGGTGTTGAGCACCGCTTCGCCCTGGGTGGCGGACAGCATCAGATTGCGCAGGCCCAACAGGCCGCGGCTGGGGATCGAGAACTCAAGGTGCTGGAAGCTGCCCTTGGCGGCCATCTCACGCAGCTCGCCACGGCGCGAGAGCATGATGTTCATGACCTTGCTGGAGTGGTTCTCGGGCACGTCGATCACCGCCAGCTCGATTGGTTCAAGGCGGTTGCCGTGCTCGTCCTCCTTGAAGATCACCTTCGGCGGTCCGATCTGCAGCTCGCTGTTTTCGCGGCGCATCGCCTCGATCAGCACCGACAGATGCAGCACGCCGCGGCCCGAGATCATGTAGACGTCGGGCTGGTCGGTGTCGGCCAGACGCATGGCCACGTTCTTCTGCGCTTCGCGTTCAAGGCGGGCGCGCAGGTCGCGGCTTTGCAGGGGCTTGCCTTCGGTGCCGGCCAGGGGGCTGGTGGTCACGCCGAAGGTCATCTTGATGGTCGGCTCGTCGATCGGGATCGGCGGCAGGGGCAAGGGATGCTCGGGCTCGCAGATGGTGTCCGAGATGTTGACCTGTTCGAGGCCGGTGACGACGACGATGTCGCCGGCCTGGGCCTCTTGGACTTCGACGCGGCCCAGGCCGCTGAAGCGGTGCAGCTGCAGGACGCGGCCGCGCTTGGGTACGCCGTCCAGGCCCGACACCACCACCACCGGCATGTTCGGCTTGATGGTGCCGGCCAGGATGCGGCCGATGCCCATACGTCCGACGAAGTCATTGTGGTCGATGTTGGCGACCTGGAGCTGCAGCGGCGCGGTGGCGGCCTTCACTTCGGGGCCGGGGATGGCGCTGACGATGAGGTCGAAGAGTGGCTTGAGGGTGCCATCGTTGGTGGTCAGGCGCTTGCGGCCGGCCTCCAGATCAAGCTCCATGAAGCCCTGGCGGCCCGAGCCGTAGACGATCGGGAAGTCGAGCTGCCAGTCCTCGGCATCCAGTTCGACCATCAGGTCGAAGATGCGGTCAGAGACCGTCTCGGG
>JBBRVT010000769.1:0-1629 GCA_038246615.1 Burkholderiales bacterium | reverse complement strand
TGCAGAAGGCCGCGCCGAAGAGCGGGCAGACCCTGTTCTTCGAAGCCGTGCTGGCCGAGCAGAAGGGCGACCACAAGCGCACCCGCGAGCTGACCCAGGCCCTGCTGCGCAACGGGCCCGACAACTTGCAGGTGCTGCTGCTGGCGGCCCAGGCCGAGGCCAGGCTCAACGGGCTGGCGCAGGCCGAGGCGCACCTGGGCAAGGCGGTGCAGCTGGCGCCCAATGCACCGGCGCCGCGCCGCCAGCTGGCCCAGGTGCTGCTGCGCAGCGGCCAGACCGACAAGGCACTGGGCACGCTGGCGCCGCTGCTGGGCGACAAGGCCGATGTGGAGAGCCTGACGCTGGCTGCGCAGGCGCAGATGATGAAGGGCGACACAGCCGCCGCCGACGCCAGCTTCGCCCGCGCCGCCAAGCTCAAGCCCGACGACCTGCGGGTGCGCATGGCCATCGCCATGTCCAGCCTGGCCAAGGGCAAGACGGCGGCCGGGCTGGCCGAGTTGCGCGCGGTGGCCGCAGCCGACAAGGGCAGCAGCGCCGACCTGGCATTGGTCAATGTGCTCAGCCGCAGCAACGACCTGCCCGGCGCACTGAAGGCGGTGGACGGCCTGGCGGCCAAGCTGCCCGACGACGCCCTGCCCGACCAGCTGCGCGGCCGCATCGCGCTGCAGCGCAAGGACCTGCGGGCCGCGCGCCAGCACTTCGAGGCTGCCCTGGCAAAGAACGCCGACTTCCTGCCCGCGCTGGCCGGCCTGGCCGCGCTGGACCTGAACGACAAGCAACCGGCGGCGGCCAAGGCCCGCTTCGAGGCCGCACTGCAGCGCAACCCGAAGAACACCGGCGCGATGCTGGCGCTGGCCGAGCTGACCGCACGGTCGGGTGGCAAGCCGGAGGATGTGGCCAAGTGGCTGAACAGTGCGGTGGCGGCCGACCCCGGCGACGCGACCGCGCGCATGCTGCTGGTCGACCACCTGCTGGCCACCAACCAGACCAAGGCGGCGCAGGACGCCGCCCAGGCCGGGCTGGCCGCACTGCCCGACAACGCCGAACTGCTCGACCGCCTGGGCCGGGCCCAGCTGCTGGGCGGCGACGCGCAGCAGGCCGTGCTCAGCTTCACCAGGCTGGCCACGGTGGCGCCGCGCTCGGCCCTGGCGCAGCTGCGCCTGGCCGACGCCCACACCGCAGCGCGCAACACCACCGCCGCAGCGGCAGCGGTGCGCCGCGCCGGCGATCTCGCGCCCAGCCTGCCGGCAGTGCAGCAGGCCCAGTTGTTGATGGCGCTGCAGGAGGGTCGGCTCGACCAGGCCCTGACCATCGCGCGCAAGGTGCAGGCCCAGCGCCCCGACGAGGCCGCCGGCTACAACATGGAAGGCGAGGTGGAGTTGCGCCGCAAGAACTGGGACGGCGCCGCAGCAGCACTGCGCAAAGCCGTGGCCCGCAACCAGCCTGGCGATGCGCCGCAGCGCCTGCATGGGGTGCTGATGGCCGGCGAGAAAACCGCCGAGGCCGACGCCATGGCGCAAGAGTGGCGCAAGAAGCACCCGCAGGACATGGCCTTCGTGCAGCACCTGGGCGACCAGGCCCTGGCCAGCAACAAGCCGGCCGAGGCCGAGGCGCTGTACCGCCAGGTGC
>JBBRVT010000768.1:0-1629 GCA_038246615.1 Burkholderiales bacterium | reverse complement strand
TGTGTGGCACAGCTTCAAGCAGTCGCCCACCGCCATGGTGGCGGCCGTCATCGCCCTGGTGTGCGTGGTCTGCGCGGTGTTCGCGCCCTGGCTGGCGCCGCACAACCCGCAAGACCTGGCGTCGCTGCAACTGATGGACGCCCGCCTGCCGCCGGCCTGGGTGGCCGACGGCCAGGCGCGCTTTCCGCTGGGCACCGATGACCAGGGCCGCGACATCCTGTCGGCGCTGATGTATGGCGCGCGCATCTCGTTGCTGGTGGGGCTGGCGTCGGTGCTGCTCAGCGTGGTGCTCGGCGTCGGCCTGGGGCTGCTGGCCGGCTTCGTCGGCGGCCGGGTCGACAGCTTCATCATGCGGGTGTGTGACGTGATGCTGTCGTTCCCGGCCATTCTGGTGGCGCTGCTGATCGACGGCGTGGGCCGTGCCATGTTTCCCGATGCGCACGAGGCGCTGGCTTTCAGCGTGCTGATCCTGGCGATCTCGCTGACCGGCTGGGTGCAGTACGCCCGCACCGTGCGCGGCAGCACGCTGGTCGAGCGGCAGAAGGACTACGTGCAGGCGGCGCGGGTGATCGGCGTGTCGCCGCTGCGCATCATGCGCCGGCATGTGCTGCCCAATGTGCTGGGGCCGGTGCTGGTGCTGGCCACCATCCAGATTGCCTCGGCCATCATCACCGAGGCCACGTTGTCGTTTCTGGGCGTGGGCGTGCCGCCCACGTCGCCATCGCTGGGCACGCTGATCCGCGTCGGGCAAGATTTTCTGTTCTCGGGCGAGTGGTGGATCACCGTCTTCCCCGGCCTGGTGCTGGTGATGATCGCGCTGAGCGTGAACCTGCTGGGCGACTGGCTGCGTGATGCGCTCAACCCCAGGCTGCGCTGACCGATGGCTGCTCCCCTGCTTGAAGTGCAACACCTGCGGGTGGAATTCCCGACCCGGCGCGGCACGCTGCTGGCGCTGGACGATGTGTCGTTTTCCATCGCGCCCGGCGAAATCCTGGGCTTGGTGGGTGAATCGGGTGCCGGCAAGAGCCTGACCGGCGCGGCCATCATCGGCCTGCTGGAGCCGCCCGGCCGCGTGGCCGGCGGGCAGATCCTGCTGGACGGCCAGCGCATCGACAACCTGCCGGCTGAGGCGATGCGCAAGATCCGCGGCAAGCGCATCGGCGCCATCTTCCAAGACCCGCTGACCTCGCTGAACCCGCTCTACACCATCGGCCGGCAACTCATCGAGACCATCCAGGTACACCTGGGGCTGGACGCCGCTGCGGCCCGCGCCCGCGCGGTGCAACTGCTGCAGAGCACCGGCATCCCGGCGGCCGGGCAGCGCATCGACCAGTACCCGCACCAGTTCAGCGGCGGCATGCGCCAGCGGGTGGTGATCGCCCTGGCGCTGGCGGCGCAGCCGCAGCTGATCGTGGCCGACGAGCCGACCACCGCGCTGGACGTGTCGATCCAGGCGCAGATCATCGCGCTGCTGAAGTCGCTGACCAAGGAGCAGGGCGCGGCGGTGATGCTGGTGACCCACGACATGGGCGTGATCGCCGAGACCTGCGACCGGGTGGCGGTGCTGTATGCCGGCCGGGTGGTGGAGATCGGCCCGGTGGCCGCCGTGATCCACAGCCCGGCCCACCC
>JBBRVT010000767.1:0-1632 GCA_038246615.1 Burkholderiales bacterium | reverse complement strand
GGTGCAGGGCGCGCAGTTGCTCGGCGAACCCGACAGCGCCGCCCAGGCCGAGCGGCGCCTGTACCTGCTGCGCCGGCTGCCGCGCGACCCGTTCGCCGAGGCCGACCTGCCGGCCGCCGCCACCTGGGCCCTGCGCGCCAGCACCAGTGCACCCGATGCCCCGGCTGGCGGTGCCGACGTGTTCGACCTGCGCTCGCGCAGCGAGCGCCAGGCGCTCGACGGCAGCCGCTACCGCGACTGGTGAACCCCGTGCACCACTACCACCTACGCCGCCACCATGCCCGCCGGCAGGCCGCCGCCGGCTTCACCCTGATCGAGCTGATCGTCGTCATGGCCATCGTGGCGCTGCTGGTGTCGATCGCCGCACCGCGCTACCTGCAGAGCATCGACCGTGCGCGCGAGACCAGCCTGCGCAGCAGCCTGCAGGTGATGCGCCATGCCATCGACCAGTTCAGCGCCGACCGCGGCCGTTACCCCGACAGCCTGCAGGAGCTGGTCGACCTGCGCTACCTGCGCCATCTGCCCGAGGACCCGCTGACCGGTGAGCGCGGCAGCTGGGTGGTGCTGCAGCCGGCCCCCGACAGCGCCTTGCCCGGCCAGGTGTGGGATGTGCGCAGCGGTGCGGCGGGCCGCGGCCGCGACGGAGGCCTGTATGCCGAGTGGTGAACGGGTGCTGCGCCAGCGCGGCACCACCTACCTGATGCTGCTGTTCGGCCTGGCCGTCGGCGGCGCGGCGCTGGCCGCGCTGGGCACGCACTGGCAGCAGGCCGCCCAGCGTGAACGCGAGACTGAACTGCTGTTCCGCGGCCTGCAGATCCGTGACGCCTTGCAGCGCTTCCATGACCAGACGCCCGACGGCCAGCCCGCGCTGCCGCAGGCGCTGGACGAGCTGCTGGCCGACGGGCGCCGGCCGGTGCCGCGCCACCACCTGCGCCAGATCTACAGCGACCCGTTCACCAACCAGGCCGACTGGGTGCTGCTGCGCAACGCCGACGGCGGCATCACCGGCCTGCACAGCCGGTCCGGCAGGCAGCTGCTGCGCAGCGCCGATCTGCCGGTCGGCGTCGACCCACCCGCGCCAGCCGCCTCGGCCGCCGGCACCACCGCACAACCCGCCCGCGCCATGGACTGGCGCTTTGCCATCCAGGTGCACCAGCGCAGCCCGATGCCAGCCAGACCATGACCGATCCACGCCCCCCTCACGAGCCGGCGCGCGACGGGCCCGGCCACGCGCCGCCCGACGCCGCCACCCTCAGCCCCGAGCAGGCCCAGGCGGTGGTGCGCCTGGTCGAGGCCGCGCCAGCGGTGCGGCGGCGCTACCAGTTCTTCGTCTGGACCCAGAGCCAGATGCAGGCGCTGCTGCCGCACCAGTTGCTGGTGTGCGGCGCCTACCAGCGCCAGCGCCGCGCCATGGTGATGGACGCCTTCCACAGCGTGGTGTTGTCGGCCGAGCTGATCCGGCACCTGAGCGACAGCAGCAGCGCGCTGCACGCAGGCCTGGTCGGTGCCTGGCTGAACGGCCGTGGCAGGCCGCTGGCAGTGCCGCTGCACGGGCTGGGCGGGGCGGCCCAGCCGGTTGCGCAGCGGCTGCATGCCGAACTGGGCTGCACCCACCTGCTGGTGCACGGCGTG
>JBBRVT010000766.1:0-1634 GCA_038246615.1 Burkholderiales bacterium | reverse complement strand
GGCGGGCTGATCGAGCCGGTGGACAGCTGGCTGGGCGCTGGCCCGCACAGCCTGGAATTGGCGCGCACTGCTGCCTTCACGGTGTTGGTGCTGACGCAGCTGTTCAACTGCTTCAACGCACGCTCGGAATCCGCATCCGCGTTTCGGGCAGCGTTCTCGAACCACTGGCTGTGGGCGGCGGTGGCGTTGTCAACCGCACTGCAAGTGGCTGTTGTGCACCTGCCCTTCCTCAACCTCGCCTTCGGCACCGTGCCGCTCTCGGCGGGCCAGTGGGGCGTGTGTGTGGCGATGGCCAGCGGGGTGCTCTGGTTCAGCGAAGGGCGAAAGCTGTTGCGACGATTCTGGGCCGGTCGGGTGATTGCCCAACCTGGGCAGTGAGCGCATGGCACTGCTGCCTGCAGCGGCCCGGCGGCGGATTGCAGGCCTCGAGGATTCGATAGGGCCGCCCATATCACCGCCCTTTCGCGCCAAGCTTGACCCGTGGTCGTCTGCACGTCGATTTCGGTCAGGATCCCGAAGCCCTCGGTCTCGAGGGCCTCGGTCAACTTGACCACAGTCAGGGCGAAGTCCTGCCGCGGCCGACGCAGTGGAAGCCGTAGGCGGAAGCGGAAGCGCACGGCGCAGGGACGATGTCGGCTGTGACGCTCAAGACGGCACCCCTTACTTGGCCTGGCGGCGGTGCTGGCACCCATCGGGCATCTCCATCGCTTGCTGGCAGGCTCGGTCGAGCTTCATCGCCCCGTTGATCGCCGTAGCCCGAGCCGAGTCGGAACCACCGGTACGTGAGGTGCGCCAGGGCAGCAAAGGCGAACCAGAACCTAAGCCAGCTCAGCGTGATCGCATCCATGTCGACTGCTACCTTGAGTTCAACGCCGCTGGGTCGGTTGCGGTCGTTGCCGGCCGGATCGCCTCTTTGAGGGCGAGCCCAATGAGGCCGGATCAGCTTGGGAATTGCGCGCAGCGCGGTGCCGCCGGGTCAACAAGAAGAGCCAGAGCCCCACCGCACTCAGCGCCAGGTAGTTCAGCGCCATGAACCACGGTGTGTTCCAGGCCATGCCGTCGAAGCCGCGCTGGGTGAACGGGTAGAGCACCGGCGAGGCGTAGAAATCGGCCGAATGCGTGAACACATCGATGACGATGTGCGACCACCAGCCGAGCAACGGAATCCACAATGCACGTCGAAGCCGCCAAACCAGCAACGTGACGACCCCCGCCACGACTGCGCTGTGCGCCATGCAATGCAAGTGGTGCGATACGAAGAGCACGGCAGGTGGCAAGATCGGCTCCTGCCCGGGTACGGCGATCGCAAAGGCATGCACTGCCGCGAAGGTCCCGGCGCCGAACCACCACCAGGCCAGCACTGGCAGCATCTGCAAGACATCGGGCAGCGCAGCCAGGGTGATGGTCGTTGCTGCGATGCGGCGTGAGACCGGCATGCGCAGGCCCAGAAGCGCAACCCCGGCGCCGGCCCACAGGCTGTGTGCAAGGATGTCCATGGCTTTGTTGGCGCTTTGCCGGAAGTCAGAGGTTGAGAGGCAATCGGATGCACCCGCGCCGGGGTGGCCAAGGGCCCTGAGCAAGGCGCGGCGCGCAGCCCGGACTCATGTCCGGGCAAGCGATGCAACGCCGCGCAG
>JBBRVT010000765.1:0-1638 GCA_038246615.1 Burkholderiales bacterium | reverse complement strand
GTGCACAAACTCTGGCTCAGCCTCAAACCTGAACGCAATCCGTCCAAGAAGGGCAAAGATGCGCGGCAGGGCAACGTGCTGCTGGACGCAACGCGTTACTTCTTGGGGGACAGCTATCCGATGGACCTCGACTTCGTGCTTGAGCTGCCCCCAGAGTTGCGAGACCTCTTTACGGTCTGGGCTCAACAATCCGGCTTCGATCCAACGAAACCGTCCGCTTGATGATCGACAAAACAGTGACAGACAACGCACCGCGCCCCAACGAACCGGCTCACACACCCGTTATGGCCCAGTACCTGCGCATCAAGGCGGAGTTCCCGGATACCTTGGTGCTGTACCGGATGGGCGACTTCTACGAGCTGTTTTTCGACGATGCGCGCAAGGCCAACCGCCTGCTCGACATCACGCTGACCAGCCGCGGCCAGAGCGCCGGTGAGCCGGTGGTGATGGCCGGCGTGCCGGTAAATGCGGTCGAAAACTACCTGGCCCGGCTGATCAAACTGGGTGAGGCGGTGGCCATAGCCGAGCAGGTGGGCGACGTGGCGACCGCCAAAGGCCCGGTCGAGCGCAAGGTGGTGCGGGTGGTCACGCCCGGCACCATCACCGACAGCGGGCTGCTCGACGACCGGGTGGACACGCTGCTCTGCGCGGTCTTCAAAGTGCGTGCCACCTGGGGCCTGGCCTGGCTGGGCCTGGCCAGCGGCCAACTGGGCATGACCGAATGCGGCGAGGCCGAGCTGGCCGGCTGGCTGGCCCGGCTGGACCCGGCCGAGCTGCTGCTGCCGCAGGCCCTGAACAGCGCCAGCGCCGCGCTGCCGGCCGCCCTGCTGCAGCACCGCGCCGCCCGCACCGCGCGGCCGGACTGGCAATTCGACGCCGCGCTGGGCGTGCGCAAGCTCTGCGGGCTGCTCAAGGTGGCGTCGTTGCAAGGCTTCAACGCGCAGGACCTGCCGGTGGCGCAAGCTGCCGCTGCGGCGCTGTTGAGCTTTGCCGAGCACACCCAAGGCCAGGCGCTGGCCCATGTGGCCACGCTGGACGTGGCGCGCGCCGGCTGCCTGATCGACCTGCCGCCCGCCACCCACCGCAACCTGGAGCTGACCCAGACCCTGCGCGGCGAGCTTAGCCCCACCCTGCTGTCGCTGCTGGACAGCTGCAAGACCGGCATGGGCAGCCGCTTGCTGCGCCACTGGCTGACCCACCCGCAGCGCCAGCGCAACGCCGCCAGCGCCCGCCACGACGCGATCGCCGCGCTGACCGGCCACAGTGCCGAGCCGTTGCGCCAGGTGCTGCGCCAGATCAGCGACGTCGAGCGCATCACCGCCCGGCTGTCGCTGCGCCAGATCCGCCCTAGAGAACTGAGCGGCCTGCGCGCCACGCTGCAGGTACTGCCAGCGCTGCGTGCCACGTTGCCACCCGAGGCCGGGGCCGGGGCCGCCACCCCGAACAACAACCCGCCCGACACCGTTGCCACGTCCGCGTCCGCCCAGCCCACGCTGCTGGCCGGCTTTGCCCAGGCACTGAGCCCGCCCGCGGCGCTGCTTGCCCTGCTGCAGGCCGCCGTAGCCGACGAGCCCGCCGTGCTGCTGCGCGATGGGGGGGTGATCGCCACCGGCTTCGACGCTGAACTCGACGAACTGC
>JBBRVT010000764.1:0-1648 GCA_038246615.1 Burkholderiales bacterium | reverse complement strand
GTCGGCGCTGCCCAGCGCCAGGTGCAGGCTGACCAGCACCGCCAGCGGCGGGCCGGCGTGCACCTGCAGGCTCAGGCTCACGCTCGGGTCATGGTCACCGGCAGTGGCCACCAGTTCCAGGTCATGCAGACCATCGGCATAGCGCCAGCTGGCCTGGTCGGGCGTCATCGCAAAGGCCGAAGGCAGGTCCAGCAAGCGCCAGCCGGCACCCGCGTCGACAAACAGCCGCAGGCCCAGCGCACGAAACTGGCCCAGGTAGCCGCGCTGGGTAGTCAAGCAGCGGTTGGCGCTGGCGTGCCCCTGGGTCAGGCTGGAATGGAACACGCCGGCCATCCACACCGTGCTGGCCACCGCGCTTTCGTCAGGCGTCGCATGGCGGCCGCTGCGCAGGATATGGCCGGGCGGGCGCAGCATGCGGCGGGCCTGGTCGCCGGTGATCACATGGGCCTGCTCAGCGCGGAAGAAGGACAGCAACTGGCCTTGCGCATCCACCTCGAGATGGCGCCAGGGCGGTTCGAACCAGGCCTCAAGGCGCGCTTGCGTGGGCGTCTGAGCCGGCCAGTGGGGCGCGCTGCTGAACAGGTTGCGAGGGTCGTCGCCGCAGCCCACTTGTTCGGCTTGCGCGTCCAGCGCATCGAATTCCGGCGCACTGGCCTCGGGCAGGGCCAGCGCCAGGTCCAGTTGGGCCAGGTCGTCAGGCCCAGAGGCGGCGGCATGGTCAGCCAGCAACCAGCCGAAAAAGCCACGGCGAATGCTCTGGCCCGGCGCCAGCACAAAGGCCTGCTCCTGCAGCGCGGCCAGCCCATGCTCATGCTGCAGTGGGCTCGATGGCAGCGGCTGGTCAAGCAGGCCGGCGCCACCCGTGCCGCCACGGCCCAGCAGTTGCAGGCCGTCGGTGGCATAGGCCACCGCATGACCGAGGCTGCCGCTGAGCAGCCAGGGGTGGCGGCCCAGCACGGCAGCGTTCTGTCGGGTGGCGATGGCCCATCCATGCGCCCGGTGCTGCAAGGGGTGGTGGTCCAGGTACTGGCTGACATAGGCCTCGTTCAGCCGTACTGTGGCCCAGGGCGTCAGGGCCAGGTCCTGCACCAGCACCAGGTCCAGACGCAAGGCTGCCTCACCCTGGTTGTGCAGCGCGACATGCCAGAACCAGGCATCTGCCGCCTTCGCCAGCCTGAGCATCACCCGGTAGTGCAGGCCCCGCCATTGGCCGTGGTGCCAGCGGCGGCCAGCGCGTTGCACCGCGCGCCCGGGCGCCGCCGGGCCGAGCAGCGGCACCGGCGTGATGCGGCCGTCATCCTCCCAACAGCGCAGCCACAAGTTGGCCGGCCCGGCCTCCAGGGCACTGGCCGGCAGCGCGTTGACGGTCAGCCCGCCGCACTGCAGCGTCTGCACCGCACCATGGCCATGTACCAGCGCCTGCATGCGGCCTGGGCCTGGACCTGCAGTTAGCAGCCAGGGGGGCGCAACATCTTCAGGTTTCATGGCGTGATGGGCGGCATGGCCCGAAGGCACGGCGGCGTGGAATCGGTGGACGAAGCGGGTCAAATGTAATCGATTACATGTACTGCTTCACTCAGGGCTTGTGCGGGCTGCGGCGCCGGCTCCGGGCGGTCAGCATCGCCGGGCGGACCGCCAACATACCGCC
>JBBRVT010000763.1:0-1653 GCA_038246615.1 Burkholderiales bacterium | reverse complement strand
TAGTGCGCCGGCTCGCGGAAGAAGTAGGTCTCGTTGGTGGTCAGCAGGTCGATCGCCATCTGGAACTCGCCACCATCGGCCGGGCCGCCGATCAGCGCCAGATAGTCCTCGTAGCCGTCGATGCCCAGACGCTGGATGCGCGGACCCAGCCGCGACGAGACCAGCGACTTCTTGCTGTCGTTGAACGACAGCCCGATGCTGTCGTACATCAGCGCCGTGATCTTGCGGTAGGTGTCGTCGCGCAGCGCTTCCATTTCAGACCCTGGGTTGGATGGCCGCCGGCCGGGTCGGCCGCGTCCAGAGGTACAGCGCGACAAGCGCGCAACAGGCAGCCGGAATCCGGGCCACCGGCGTTGCGTTCATGACATGACAGCGTCTTGCGCGGCTTCGCAAAGCTGCGCCATCTCTGTCACATCGAGAGCCTTGTCGGGCTCGAGGATGATGACGAAGCGTGTGCCGACCTTGCCCATGCCCTGGATGAAGTCACGCCGCACCGCGCTGCCGAAGTTGGGCGGCGGCTCGATCTGATCGGCCGTGATGTCGATCACCTCGCTGACCGCGTCGACCAGCAGCCCGAGTTCGACCCGCTCGCCAGAAGTCCCGCCATTCGGCATGGCGTCGAAGATCACGATGCATGTCTTCTTGCCGACGGTGGCCCGCGGCCGGCCGAAGCGCGACTGCAGGTCGATCACCGGCACCACTGCACCGCGCAGGTTGATGACGCCACGCACGAAGCCCGGCATCAGTGGCACGGTGGTCATCGGCCCGTACTGGATGATCTCGCGCACGGTGCGGATGTCCATTGCGAACACCTCCTCCCCGAGCATGAAGGTCAGGTACTGGGCCGACACGTCAAGCGCCGACGCACGGGCCGTTGTGGCCACATTCTTGGGGTTTGCCATGGGGCCACCTCAATAGGGACGGAAGTTGCCGTTCGTGCCGGTGGCCGCAGCCCGTGGCGCGGGCGCGCCGGCCTTGTTGACCGCCCGCATCGGTGAGTTGCTGGTGCGCCGGTCGGTGCCCGCACCGGCGGCCGGCCTGGCCTTGCGCGCTGGTTCGCCGCCCAGGTTGAAGAAGGCCACCGACTGCTGCAGCTGCTCGGCCTGCCCCGACAGCTCTTCACTGGTGGCCGCCAGTTCCTCGGACGCCGACGCGTTCTGCTGCGTCGCCTTGCTCAACTGGCCCATCGCCCCGCCGATCTGCGTCACCGACTGGCTCTGCTCGCTCGATGCCGCTGCAATCTCCTGCACCAGCTCCGATGTCTTCTGGATCGACGGCACGATCTCGTCGAGCAGCTTGCCGGCGCGCTCTGCTGTGCTCACGCTGTTGCCCGCCAGGTCTCCGATCTCCTTGGCCGCTTCCTGGCTGCGTTCGGCCAGCTTGCGCACTTCGGCCGCCACCACCGCAAAGCCCTTGCCGTGCTCGCCGGCGCGCGCCGCTTCGATGGCGGCGTTCAGTGCCAGCAGGTTGGTCTGGTAGGCGATGTCGTCGACGATCGAGATCTTCTGCGCGATCTGCTTCATCGCGCTGACCGTCTGCGTCACCGCCGCGCCGCCTTCACCGGCTTCCTTGCTGGCCTTGGTGGCCATGCCGTCGGTGACCTTGGCGTTGTCGCTGTTCTGGCTGATGCTGGCCGAGATCAGGTCGATCGAC
>JBBRVT010000762.1:0-1654 GCA_038246615.1 Burkholderiales bacterium | reverse complement strand
GCGTAGTTGCCGGCAGCACCCAGGCCTTCGCCGAGCAGGTGGCCGTCGAGCAGGTACTCGGTGGCCGACGCCAGCCCGGCCATGTGCGAGAACGCCCCGTCGGTGTAGCCGGCCTCGCCCAGCAACAACGAAGACGCTATGCCCACGGCCGACAGCAGGAACACCTGGCGCGGCTGCGGCACGCCCAGCACACGCCAAAGCAGCAGCAGTCCGATGAAGATGATGAAGCCCTTGGACACCGTCAGCAGCCCGGCCACCAGCAGCAGCAGGGCGGGCAGCGGCGTGGCCGCCACCCAGGCTTGCATGCCCCTCTCGTCTGCTCGCGCCCGCCGGCGCGCGCGCGCGGCCAGCGCCATCAGCAGTGCCAAAGCCAGCGTCGGTGCCAGGGTGGTCGGCTCGAGGTAGGTCGACACCAGACGACGCACGGCATTGCCAGTCAAGGGCTCCAGGTCCCAGGTGAAGAAGCGGCCGCTGTCCTCGAAGGGCAACAAGCCCCAGGGGTCGATCGGGTTGGCGGCCATGAACGCGCCCACGTCCAGCACCGAGGTCCACAGCGCGTCGGGCGACAGACGCTCGAACAGGCCGAGCAGCGCCACCACCAGGCTGCTGGTCAACACCAGCGCCATCAGCCTCTCGAGCTGCGGGCGGTTCCAGGGCAGCAGCAGCAGCGCCACGAACAGCAAGGGCACCAGCGCCAGGCGCCGCAGGTTCAGCGCCACCAGCACAGGATGTTCACTGGATGCGAAGGCAAACGCGGTGTAGACCAGCACCAGCAACAGCGCCCACAGCGCCGCGGCCGGCGGATGCCAGGGTCGAGGCGAGGACAACATGGAGGCCAGCGACAGCCCCACGAGCAACATCACCAGGGCGTCGCGGGCGCCGCCTATCAGCGTCCAGCCCATGCTGCCGGTCAAGCGGAAACCCAGCAGCCCGATCGCCGGGCCGAACTGCAGCGCGACGATGAGCGCCACCAAGGTCGCAAAGGCCAGTGGCGCACCGCCATGTGCCGGCGCCGCACGGCCTTGCGGCTGCGGCAACCTTGCCTGGGCAGCCGGGGTCATGGCTGCGCACCTGCCTGTTGCAGCGCCTGGGCCACCCGCGCCCGCGCCTGGTGGTAGCCCGAGCCAGGCAGCCGTTCCAGCAAGCGAATGCGCGCATGCGCCACCGCCGCCCGGCGGGCCGACACGGTGCGCAGGGAAGCCAGCGCAGCCCGCAGGCCAGATCGGTCGCCGAAGGTGTACAGCGAACTGCGCGGCAACAGCTCGTCCAGCCCGGCACGGTCGCTGGCCACCATCGGCCAGCCGCGCGCTGTGGCCTCCAAGGCCACCAGTGGCAGCCCTTCGTAGCGCGAAGGCAGCAGCAGCAGATCGACGCAAGCCAGCGCCTGCTCAAGCGGTGCAAACGGCACCACCTCGACGCGATGCGGCCCCAGGGCCGAGGCCAGTTGCTGCAGCACGCCCTCGGCGGGGCCGCTGCCCTGGAAACGCCAGCGGCAGGCATCGGCCAGGTCAGGCTCGATCTGCAGCGTGTCCACCAGCCAGTCCAGACCCTTCTGGTGCAACTCGAATCGACCGACGTAGCCCACGCGCAGCCGCCCGTCGGCCGCGGGCTGCGGGACCGGCGGCGCCGGCCCGCGCAAGGCCACGCGATTGGG
>JBBRVT010000761.1:0-1658 GCA_038246615.1 Burkholderiales bacterium | reverse complement strand
TCCTCGATGCCCAGCAGACGCAGGATGTCCTGCGGGTCGGCGCTGCCGTCGACCACCAGTTCGCCCCGGTTGACGACCTGGCCTTCGTGCACAAGGATGTTCTTTTCCTTGGCGATCAGTTCTTCGTGCACCACGAGTTCCGGGTTGGTGATCTGCAGGCGGTTCTTGCCCTTGGTTTCCTTGCCGAAGCTGATGGTGCCGGTGATCTCGGCCAGCAGGCCCACGTCCTTCGGGCTGCGTGCTTCGAACAACTCGGCCACCCGCGGCAGACCGCCGGTGATGTCACGCGTCTTCTGGCCTTCCATCGGGATGCGTGCAAGCACCTCACCCGGAGCGAGTTCCATGCCGTCGCGCACCTGGATCAGCGAGCCCACCGGGAAGCCGATGGTCACGGCGTGGTCGGTGCCGGGGATCTTCACCTCGACCCCGGCGGCGTCCAGCAATTTGACCTGCGGGCGCACCACCTTGGCCGCGCCGCGACGCTTCGGGTCGATGACCACCAGCGTCGACAGGCCCGTCACCTCGTCGAGTTGCTTGGCCACCGTCTGGCCTTCGTCGACATTCTCGAAGCGGGCCCGGCCGGCGAACTCGGTGATGATGGGGCGCGTCAGCGGGTCCCAGTTGGCAAGCACGGTGCCCGCCTTCACGTGCTGGTCGGGCTTGATGTTGAGGATCGCGCCATACGGCAGCTTGTGGCGCTCGCGCTCGCGGCCGTGCTGGTCGGCAATGATGATCTCACCCGAACGGCTGATGACCACCAGGTCGCCCTTGCCGTTGGTGACGTAGCGCATCGTGCCATTGAAGCCGATGATGCCTTCGCTCTTGGCATCGACACTGCTGGCCACGGCCGCACGGGACGCCGCACCACCGATGTGGAAGGTGCGCATCGTCAGCTGCGTGCCGGGTTCACCGATCGACTGCGCCGCGATCACGCCGATGGCCTCGCCCACGTTCACCAAGCCGCCACGGCCCAGGTCGCGGCCGTAGCACTTGGCGCAGATGCCGAACCGCGTGTCGCAGGTCAATGCGGTGCGCACCTTCACCTCGTCCACGCCGGCGGCTTCCAGCACGTCCAGCAAGTCTTCGTCCAGCATCGTGCCGGCCGGCAGCATCAGCTCCTGCGACTCGGGGTTCAGCACCTCGGTGGCCGTCACGCGACCCAGGATGCGGTCGCGCAGCGATTCGATGACTTCACCGCCTTCGACCAACGCACGGCGGTTCATGCCGTTGTGCGTGCCGCAGTCGACTTCCGTCACCACCAGGTCTTGCGTCACGTCCACCAGGCGGCGTGTCAGGTAGCCCGAATTCGCGGTCTTCAGCGCCGTGTCCGCCAGGCCCTTGCGGGCACCGTGGGTGGAGATGAAGTACTGCAGGACGTTCAGGCCCTCGCGGAAGTTGGCCGTGATGGGCGTCTCGATGATCGAGCCGTCAGGCTTGGCCATCAGGCCGCGCATGCCGGCCAGCTGACGGATCTGCGCCGCAGAGCCGCGCGCACCCGAGTCGGCCATCATGTAGATGGAGTTGAAGGACTCCTGCGCCACCTCGTTGCCGTGCCGGTCCTTGACCTTCTCCTTGGACAGCTGGCTCATCATGACCTTGCCGACTTCGTCGCCGGTCTTGCCCCAGATGTCCACCACCTTGTTGTAGCGCTCGCCGGC
>JBBRVT010000760.1:0-1663 GCA_038246615.1 Burkholderiales bacterium | reverse complement strand
CAAGGCCTTCACGCCCGAGATGTGGTCGCACTTCATGACCGGCCAGGCGCCGCTGATGCAGGGCCTGATGGGCAACTACCTCGAGCAGAGCAAGAACCTGTTCGTGCAGATGCAGGAGAAGGTGCAGGAGCAGATGCAGGCAGGTGCGTTGTTCCCGGGCATCCCGGGGTTGATGCCCAAGAAATAGCCCGGCGGCGGTTGCGCGCGACTTGGCGCGGTTGCGCCCCGTATTCGTCGCCGACAATCACGGCATGTCTGCACCCCTGATTTCACCCGGCACAGCCACCGCCGCCGCCCCGAAGATCGGCTTCGTCTCGCTGGGCTGCCCCAAGGCGCTGACCGATTCCGAACTGATCCTCACCCAGCTCAGTGCCGAGGGCTACCAGACCAGCAAGCACTACGCCGGCGCTGACCTGGTCATCGTCAACACCTGCGGCTTCATCGACGATGCGGTCAAGGAAAGCCTGGACACCATCGGCGAGGCGCTGGCAGCCAATGGCCGGGTGATCGTCACCGGCTGCCTGGGCGCCCGCACCGGCGACGACGGCAGCAACTTGGTGCGCCGCATGCATCCCAGCGTGCTGGCCGTCACCGGGCCGCATGCCACGCAGGAGGTGATGGACGCGGTGCACCTGCATGTGCCCAAGCCGCATGATCCGTTCGTCGACCTGGTGCCCGAGGCGCGCAGCCAGTTTCGCGCGAATTTTCGAGGTGTGGCAGGCATCAAGCTGACGCCCCGGCACTACGCCTACCTGAAGATCAGCGAGGGTTGCAACCATCGTTGCACCTTCTGCATCATCCCCAGCATGCGCGGTGACCTGGTCTCGCGCCCGGTGGGCGATGTGCTGTCTGAAGCGCGCGCCTTGTTCGAGAACGGCGTGAAGGAGTTGCTGGTGGTCAGCCAGGACACCAGCGCCTATGGCGTGGATGTGAAGTACCGCACCGGCTTCTTCGACGGCCGGCCGGTGAAGACCCGCATGACCGAGCTGTGCGCCGCACTGGCCGACCTGGCGAAGCCGCACGGCGCCTGGGTGCGGCTGCACTACGTCTACCCCTACCCGCATGTGGACGAGCTGCTGCCCATGATGGCCAGCGGCGCCATCCTGCCCTACCTGGACGTGCCCTTCCAGCACAGCCACCCCGACGTGCTGCGCCGCATGAAGCGGCCGGCCAGCGGCGAGAAGAACCTCGACCGCCTGCTGCAGTGGCGCGCCGCCTGCCCCGAGCTGGTGGTCCGATCCACCTTCATCGCCGGCTTCCCCGGCGAAACCGAAGCCGAGTTCCAGCACCTGCTGGATTTCGTGCGCGAAGCGCAGATCGACCGTGCCGGCTGCTTCGCCTATTCGCCTGTCAACGGTGCCGCCGCGAATGCGCTGCCGGGCGCCGTGCCCGACGCGCTGCGCGCCGAACGCCGGGCGCGCTTCATGGCGGTGGCCGAGGAAGTGTCCATCGCCCGGCTGCAGCGCCGTGTGGGCGCCACCATGCAGGTGCTGGTCGACCATGCGCCGGCGCTCGGCCGCAAGGGTGGCAGCGGCCGCAGCTATGCCGACGCGCCCGAGATCGACGGCACCGTGCGCCTGCTGCCGCCCGCGAAGGCCAGCAAGACGCTGAAGGCCGGCGAGTTCACCCGCGCCCGCATCGTGGCCGCCGACGGGCACGACCT
>JBBRVT010000759.1:0-1670 GCA_038246615.1 Burkholderiales bacterium | reverse complement strand
CTGATCCGGTGCGGCTGATCCGGCGCGGCTGCCAGCCGCGTCGCCTGGTCAGTCTTCGGCAGCCTCTGACGAAACCGGGCGCTGGCCGCCCGAACCCGAGACCGTCGGTGCCGGCCGGAGCCCGCCCGTGCTGTCAATGGGCGCGCCCGTGTGCTGGCTGGCTGGTAGCGGCGCGTTGCACATCTTCTCGCCGTCCCATTGCTGGCCGCACCAGCAACGGCCGTCCGCGTCCACGATACAAGTTCCGCTGCCGCAGCAGCGTGGGTCGATGGTCATGTCGTTCCTCGGGTTTCTGGTTGGATGCCAGGGTTGGCGATGCCCCGAGGTTACCGGCGGATGCTGCTTCGGTGCAACGGTCGGATGCCACGCAGACGCAACGCAGCCGGTCGTACCATCGGCTGCACCAACCCGGACCACATTGCCCTGCCCATGCCAGACACACCTGCCACCGCCGACGAACTGGGCATGCGGCTGGCGCTCGACCAGGCGCTGAATGCCCAGTTGGCCGGCGAGGTGCCGGTGGGCGCGGTGATCCTGCAGCACACCGCGCAAGGGCCGCAGGTGCTGGCCACCGGCTACAACCGCCCGATTACCACGCACGACCCGACCGCCCATGCCGAAATCGTGGCGCTGCGCCATGCGGCACAGCTGTTGCAGAACTACCGCCTGCCCGATTGCACGCTCTACGTGACGCTGGAGCCCTGCGCGATGTGCGCCATGGCCCTGCTGCACGCGCGGCTCAAGCGGGTGGTGTTTGCCGCCGCCGACCCCAAGACCGGCGCGGCCGGGTCGGTGCTCGACCTGTTTGCCGACCCGCGCCTGAACCACCACACCACCCTGGTGGGCGGCGTGCTGGCCGAGCCGGCTGCGGCCCTGCTGCGGCAGTTTTTCGCCGAGCGCCGGGCGCAACAGCGCATCGAGCGCATCGAGCGCGTCGAGCGCGTCCACCTCGCCGAGCGCCTCGAGCGCGTCGAGCGCGCCGATCGCGGCGCGCTGCATGCTGCGGCGCCGCCTTCGCCAGACCAGGCCACCATCCCGGTGGGCGAGACCACCGAATGGCACGCCCCCGCATCACCCGACCCCCAGCACCGCGAGCCGCAATGAGCGCCCCCGGCAGCCTGCATGTCTACGCACCCGCCGGGGTGGAATTGCGCACCGCCGCGCTGAAGCTGGCGCGCCAGCGCCTGGCCGCACTCGGCTTCATCGTCACCATGGACCCCAGCGTGCGTGGCCGCCACCAGCGCTTTGCCGGTGACGACGACGCACGCCTGGCCGCCATCCACCGCGTGGCCGAGGCAGCGCCATCGGTGGCCATGGCCTGCCGCGGTGGCTACGGCATCACCCGGCTGCTCGACCGCATCGACTGGCCGCTGCTGGCCAAGTCGGTCGCGCAGGGCACGCGCTGGGTCGGCCACAGCGACATCACCGCGCTGCAGCTGGGCCTGCTGGCGCACACCGGCGCCACCAGCTGGCAAGGGCCGATGGCCTGCGACGACTTCGGCCGCACCGACGACGCCGGCGGCACCGACGAGGTCACCGTCGGCTGCTTCGCCGAGGCGATGTCGGGCGAACTGGAGGCGGTCGGCTTCCGCACCGAGACCGGCTTCGACGGGCTGGATGCCAAAGGCCGGCTCTGGGGCGGCAACCTGGCGATGGTGCTGAGCCTGCTG
>JBBRVT010000758.1:0-1691 GCA_038246615.1 Burkholderiales bacterium | reverse complement strand
GGACTGCCTTGCTGCGCCCGCCCCGACTGGTTGAACGCGAAGTGGAATGGGCGCAGCTGCAGCAGGCCTGGCTGACCGGCCGCGTCGTACTGGTCACCGGTGAGGCTGGTGCCGGCAAGACGCGGCTGTTGAGCGACTTTGCCGACAGGATGGCCGTCACGCTGCGCCTGCGGGCCCACCATGGCGACAGCGGTGTCCCCTACGCCTTGCTGGCGCGCTGGGTGCAAACACAAATGCAGTTGAATCCCATCGCACCGGCCCTGCCTGAATGGGTGCGCGCCGAACTGGCGCGGCTGGATGCCGGGCTGGGCACCGCGGCAGCCGGGCCTTTGGTGCCGCTGCGGCTGAGCCAGGCCCTGCAGTGGTTGGCGGCACCGTTGCCTGCGGTGCTGCTGGACGACCTGCACTTCGCCGACGCCGCCAGTCTTGAATTGCTGCCTGCGGTACTGAGCTCAGTACGCTGCTGCCTGCTGGCCAGCCGCACGCACGAGCTGCCCGCTGCGCTGCAACGCTGGCTCGACCAGGCCGGGCACCAGGTCGAGCAGCTGAACCTGGTGCCTTGGACCGAAGACGGCGTGCATGCCTTGCTGCAAAGCGCGGCGTTACCCATCGAAGACCACCGCACATGGTCTGCACTGCTTTGGCGCCACACCGGCGGGCAGCCGCTGCTGCTGCTGGAAACCCTCCGCGCGCTGCTGCTGGAAAGCCCCGGCCAGCGCGGCCTCGGGGCACCACCGCGCATCTTGCCGATGCCCCCACAGGTGCTACAGCTGGTCCACAAGCGCCTGGACAAGCTGTCGACGCCAGCGCTGCGTGTGCTGCAGGTTGCAGCACTGGCAGGCGACGCCTTCGGTCCCGCTCTGGCGGCTGCAGCCGTTTCGCAGCCGGTGGAATTCATGTCAGCACCGTGGGCGGAACTGGTGGCATCGGCGCTGATGCCCGACACCGGCCGCGTCCACGACTTGATTCTTGAGGCCACCCGCCAGACCTTGACGGCACCCTTGCTGCTGACCCTTCACCAGGCCATTGCCCAACACCTGGCCGGTTGCAACGCGGAGCCTGCGCGCCTGGCTTTGCACTGGGCCGCCGGTGGTGAACCGGCTCAGGCCGCTGCCTGCCATGAGGCAGCCGCAGAAGCGTCGGGGCGCCTTTCACGGCGGCTTGAAGAAGCCGGGCAGCGGGGCATGGCAGCGACCTGCTGGGCGCAAGCAGGACAACCCGAGCGCGCCTTCGACGCTGGCGCAGAAGCGGCGCGAGCCTGGGTCACGGCGGGTAACACCGCACGCGGGCTGGCAACGACCGATGCTTTGCTGGCGCAAGCGGCCACGCCTGCGCAACTGACCTACGCGCGATTCGTGCGGTGCATCGGGCTGGTCTATGCCGGTCGGTACGCAGAGTGTCTGGAACTCGCCACAGTCACCCACCAGGCAGCCAAGAATCTCGGCCAGAACCGGTGGCGCGCCGAAATCGCCGCCGTGGCGGCGCAGGCTGCGGCGGCAGGCGGGCAGCGAGACCGAGCGGCGGAATTCCTGGCCGACGAGAGCCAGGTGCCGATGGATGCGAACGACTGGAAGAGCAACCTGACGCGTTTGTCGGTCAGGGCCAACGCACTGAGCTTTCTGGGCCAGCTGCCGCAGGCCCTGCGGACCACCATCGATAGCACGGTCCTCACCGACCGCCCCGAGGCCCGT
>JBBRVT010000757.1:0-1698 GCA_038246615.1 Burkholderiales bacterium | reverse complement strand
TTGCCCAGCTACTTGCCCAACACGCCCAACTGCTTGTTGATGAACCACTGCTGCGCAATCGACAGGATGTTGTTCGTCAGCCAGTACAGCACCAGCCCGGCCGGGAAGAAGAAGAACATGATGCCGAAGGCCAGCGGCAGGTACCACATCAATTTGGCCTGCATCGGGTCCGGAGGCTTCGGGTTCAGCCAGACCTGGAACAGCGAGCTCAGCGTCATCAGCACGGGCAGCAGGAACCAGGGATCGGGTGTGGACAGGTCGGTGATCCAGCCCACCCAGGGCGCGTTGCGCATCTCTACCGTCGACAGCAATACCCAGTACAGCGCGATGAAGAAGGGCATCTGCACGACGATGGGCAGGCAGCCGCCCAGCGGGTTGACCTTCTCCTCGCGGTAGATGCGCATCATTTCCTGCTGCATCTGCTGCGGCTTGTCCTTGTAGCGCTCGCGCATTTCGGTCACGCGCGGCGCCACGCCCTTCATCTTGGCCATGCTGCGGTAGGCGCTGGCGTTCAGCCAGTAGAAGGCCATCTTCAACAACACTACCAGGGCAACGATGGCCCAGCCCCAGTTGCCGATGTAGCTGTGCAATTTGTCAAGCAGCCAGAACAGCGGCTTGCTCAACACCGTCAGCCAGCCGTAGTCCTTCACCAGGTCCAGGCCCGGGGCCAGTGCGGCCAGTTTGTTCTCTTCCTGCGGACCGGCAAAGAGCAAGGATTCGTGCACCGCGGTGGCACCCGGGGCCACCTCGCCCATCGGCTGCACCATGGCGATGGTGTAGTGGTTGTCGGCCACCTTGGTGGTGCGGAATTCGCGCAGACCGCCGCCAGGCAGCAGCCAGGCGCTGGCAAAGTAGTGCTGCACCATCGCCACCCAGCCGTCGCTGGCGCTCTTGTCGTGGGTGTCGTTGCCCTTGGCGATGTCCTTGAAGTCGATCTTGTTGAACTTGCTGGCGTCGGTGTACATGGCCGGGCCGGTGAAAGTGAAGTACAGCGCCGATTCGCCCTCCGGCGGGTTGCCGTCGCGCGCCAGCTGCAGATAGACCTGCGGCTGTACCGCCGCCGCACCGCCGTTGCTGAACTCGTGGCGCACCACGATCGGGTATTCGGCGCGCTTGAAGGTGTAGGACTTGACCAGCTTGTGGCCGTCGATGGCCGGCGATTCGAAGCGCAGCGTCAGCGACTCGGCGCCCGGGGCCAGGCTGCGTTCACCGGGCAGGGCCGTCATCTGCGTCAGGTGGTTGGGAAGCGCGACGCCGGCCTGGGCACTGATCAGACCGGTCTGCGCCAGGTACAGGCGCTTGGCGCTCTGCTCCAGCAGCACCACATTGCGCGTGGCGTCGTTGGCGTCGAGGTGGTTCAGCAGCTCCAGGCGCACCAGGCTGCCACCCTGGCTGTCGAAGGTGGCCTTGACGAGGTCGGTGGTGATGGTGACCTGCTCACCCGTGGGCATGGGTGCCGGGCTGGGCAGATCGGGTGCCGCCGCGGCACCGGGCACGGCCGCCGGCGCGGGCAAGGACGCCGTGCCGACGGCAGCCGGGTTGGCTGCGGGGCTGGCGGCCGGCGGCGTCACGGCCCCCGGCGCGGTGCCGGCCGAGGCGGTGGGCCGCGGCGTGCCGCCAAACAGCGTCGGCTGGCCGTTGTGCCTGTTCCAGGCATCCCACAGCAGGACGAGCGACATCGTGAAGACCACCCACAGC
>JBBRVT010000756.1:0-1710 GCA_038246615.1 Burkholderiales bacterium | reverse complement strand
GCGTGCTCGACAACATCCGCAAGTTCCTGCGCTACCTGCTGTCGTCGAACCTGGCCGAAGTGCTGACGGTGTTTGCCGGGGTGGTGGGGGCCGGTGTCATCGGCCTGGGCGCCACGGCCACCGGCGCGGGCGGCGCATTGGTGCTGCCGCTGCTGGCCACCCAGATCCTGTGGATCAACCTGATCACCGACACCGGCCCCGCGCTGGCCATGGGCGTGGACCCGATCACCGAAGACGTCATGGCGCGCAAGCCCCGACCCCGCAGCCAGCGCATCATCGACGCGCGCATGGCCTTGGGCGTGGTCGAAGGCGGCGTCGTGATGGCGGCACTGACCCTGCTGACGCTGGACCTGTTTCTGCCCGGCGGGCTGGTCGAGCCGGTGGACAGCTGGTTGGGCCCCGGCCCGCACAGCATGGACCTGGCGCGAACCGCCGCCTTCACGGTGCTGGTGCTGACGCAACTCTTCAACTGCTTCAATGCGCGCTCGGCGTCCGCGTCCGCGTTCCGCGGAGCATTCTCGAACCGTTGGCTCTGGGCAGCGGTGGCGCTGTCGGCCGCACTGCAAGCCGGCGTCGTGCACCTGCCCTTTCTCAACCTGGCGTTCGGCACCGTGCCGCTCTCGGCGGGCCAGTGGGGCGTGTGTGTGGTGATGTCCAGCGGGGTGCTCTGGTTCATCGAGGCACGAAAGCTGTTGCGCCGGCTCTGGACCAGGCGGGCGGGCGAGGCGCCCGGGCAGTGAGAAGCTGGCCATGGCCATTGCGCGCAGGCTGCCGGCCACGCTGCAGCCCTGGGGTTGCCGCCACGCGGCACGGCGTTGTCAGCTGCTGGCCGGGCCTTGCACCATGGGGGTGTCGTCCAGGGTCGACCATTCCAGCAGCGAGTTGTCATACACCGACCAGCGTGTCTGGCCCAGGCGCTGCAACGTGAAGGCCGTGGCGGTGGCGGCAATGCCACCGCCACAGTAGGTGATGACCTCGTCGGCCTGCAAAGCGCCGGCAGCCGCGTAGTCGGCACGCAGGCTGTCCAGCGGCCGAAACAGTCCGCTGTCGGGCACCAGCAGCTCGGCCGCCGGCAAGCTCACGCTGCCGGGCAAGCGCCCCGGCCGGCCGTAGTGCGCACCGCCGCTGCCTTCGAACTGGGCCCGGCTCAAGGCATTGACCAGGCACACCTGGGGCTGGTGCAGCGCCGCGCGCACCTGCGCCAGGCTGGCCACGCGCCTGCGCAGCGGCTGGGCCCGGTAGACGCTGCGCACAGGCTGTGGCGCTGTCTGGCTCAGCGGCCCGCCTAGCGCCTGCCAGGCGGCGAAACCACCGTCCAGCACCGACACCCGGGCATGGCCCATGGCGTGCAGCACGAACCAGGCGCGGGTGACGGTGACCATGGCGCTGCGGCCGTACACCACCACATGGTCGTCGCGGCCGATGCCCAGGCGCTGCATCAGCGCGTCGAACGCGGCGACCGACAACAAGGTGTAGGGGTAGGCGCCGCTCGGGTCAGACAGGTCCTGGGCCATGTCCACATGCAACGCGCCGGGGATGTGGCCCGCCAGATAGTCGGCCCGCCCGCTGCTGATCTTGGACGGACCCACCGGCTGCGGCGTCATGTAGGTGCTGCAGTCCAGGATGCGCAGCACCGGCAGCCCGGGCTGCAGCGCGCTGGCCTGCTGCAGGCGCGCCTGCAGCCACTGGGCGGACACCAGCAGGGCATCG
>JBBRVT010000755.1:0-1712 GCA_038246615.1 Burkholderiales bacterium | reverse complement strand
GTGCTGGGCGTGTACGACGTCTACGGCGGCAATGCCGACGCGGCCTTGCGCGGCGGCGTGCAGGTGCCGGTGAACGACCCGCTGCTGCTGATCCCGGCGATGGCCGCTGTCACCCAGCACCTGGGTTTCGGCGTCACCGCCAACCTGGTCTACGAGGCGCCCTATCTCTTCGCCCGCCGCATGTCCACGCTCGACCACCTGACCGGCGGCCGGGTGGGCTGGAACATCGTCACCGGCTACCTGGACAGCGCCGCCCGCGCCAACGGGTTGAACCAGCAAATGGCGCACGACGACCGCTACGACCTGGCCGACGAGTACATGCAGCTGGTCTACCAGCTGTGGCAGCACAGCTGGGCCGACGACGCGGTGCAGGCCGACCGCGCCGCCGGCGTGTACGCCGACCCCACCAAGGTGCGTGCGGTGCACCACCACGGCAAGCAGTACACGGTGGACGCGCTGCACTTGTGCGAGCCGTCGCCGCAGCGCACGCCGGTGCTCTACCAGGCCGGCTCGTCGCCGCGCGGGCGGCGCTTTGCGGCCCGGCATGCCGAATGCGTGTTTCTCAACGGCCAGAGCGTGGCGGGTGTCAAGGCCATCGTCGACGACATCCGCGCCCTGGCGGTGGCCGCCGGGCGGCAGGCCGACGACATCAAGTTCTTCCTGGGCGCCACCGTGGTGACCGGCGCCACCGCCGCCGAGGCGCAGGACCTGTTCGCCGAGTACCAGGCCCATGTCAGCAGCGAGGCAGCCCTGGTGCATGCCGCCGCCTCGTTGGGCGTGGATCTGGCCCGCTTCGACCTGGACGAGCCGGTGGACGCCTCGGCCAGCAACGCCATCACCAGCAACGTGGCGGCCATCGCCCGCAGCCAGGGCCCGCAGTGGACCAAGCGCAAGCTGCTGCAGCAGATGGTGCTGGGCAGCCGCCAACCACCCATCGTGGGCGCGGCCGGCCAGGTGGCCGAGGATCTGATCCGCTGGACCGAACAGACCGGCATCGACGGCTTCAACCTGAGCCGCACCGTGGCGCCGGAATGCTTTGTCGACTTCGGCCGCCTGGTGGTGCCCGAGCTGCAATCACGCGGCGCCTTCAAGACCGCGCACCGGCCCGGCACGCTGCGCGAGAAGCTGTTCGGTGCAGGCCCGCGCCTGCCGGCCAGCCACCCGGCGATGGTGGCCGAGCCATGAGGAAACGCCGGGCCGTTCCCAAGTTTTCTCAATGGCCCTCGGGCGTCCTGACCCGCAGCGGCAGGTCTGGGTGCGCTCTCAGCCCGCCGGCTGAAACATCGGCGCGTCGGTGAAGATGCGCGCGTCCATGCGGCGCAGGTCGTCGGCCACCGCCACCGGCGCGCCCAGCACGGCCAGCACGTCGCGCTGCAGGTCCATCCCCGGGGCGATCTCGGTCAGCGTCAGCCGGCCGCCGCGCAGCTCGAACACCGCGCGCTCGGTGATGTAGGTGATCTGCCGGCCCAGGCTGGCAACGTACGGGCCATGGAAGCTGAGGTGCTGCACCTTGGGCACCAGCTTGGGCACGCAGCCTTCCTGCAGGATGCGCAGCCTGCCGTCGCCTGCTGCCACCTGCAGGCCGCCAGCCGTCAGCGTGCCCATGAACACCACCCGCGGCGTGCTCTGGGTGATGTTGATGAAGCCGCCCACGCCCGACACCTTGTCACCGAAGCGGCTGACGTTCACATGCCCCTCGGGGGTGAACTCGG
>JBBRVT010000754.1:0-1720 GCA_038246615.1 Burkholderiales bacterium | reverse complement strand
TGCCCGCGCGGGTGGCGGTGCGCGTCAACCCCGACTTCGAGCTCAAGGGCTCGGGCATGAAGATGGGCGGCGGGCCCAAGCAGTTCGGAATCGACGTGGAGCAGCTGCCGCAAGTGTTCGACCGCATCGCCGCCGAGGGCCTGCAGTTCGAAGGCTTCCACCTGTTCGCCGGCTCGCAGAACCTGCGCGCCGACGCCATCTGCGAGGCGCAGACCAAGAGCTACGAGCTGGCGCTGCGGCTGGCTGCCATGGCCCCTGGCCCGATGAAGTTCCTCAACCTGGGCGGCGGCTTCGGCATCCCCTACTTCCCGGGCGAACAGGCGCTGGACCTGGCGCCCATCGGCGCCAACCTGGCCGCGCTGTGCGCGCGTGCCGCGCACGACATGCCGCAGGTCGGCATCGTCATCGAGCTGGGCCGCTACTTCGTCGGTGAGGCGGGTGTGTATGTCACCCGCATCGTCGACCGCAAGATCTCGCGCGGCCAGGTGTATCTGGTGGCCGACGGCGGGCTGCACCACCACCTGGCGGCGTCGGGCAACTTCGGCCAGGTGGTGCGCAAGAACTACCCGGTCACCATCGGCAACAAGGCCGGGTCCACCGCGCGTGAGGTGGCGTCGGTGGTCGGCCCGCTGTGCACGCCGCTGGACCTGCTGGCCGACCGCATGCTGCTGCCGGTGGCCGACGTGGGTGATCTGGCCGTTGTCTACCAGTCGGGTGCCTATGGTGCCAGCAGCAGCCCGCAGGCCTTCCTGGGCCACCCGAACTGCGTCGAAGTGCTGGTCTGACGCCGCCCGGGCGGCGCATCGCGCATTCCCGGGCTGGTCAGCCGCCCGCTGAAACTGCAAAATTCGTGTATCGGGATGTTTCCGATGCACTCCGGTTCCAGCCTGCCGCACGCCAACCGCCCCATGTCTGCCCTGCTCCTTCGGCCCATGCTGCGGCCGGCGCCCGCGTGGCGGCTTGGCGCCGGCCTGCTGGGTGCCGCCTGCATGGCGCTGGGCGCCCAGGCGGCCGTGGTGCAGGTGCCGGTGGATCTGCTGCGGCCCGGCGGCGGCCTGGCTGCACCCGCCGCCAGCACGCTGGAGCGCGCGCTCACTGTCGACACCAACACCAGCCAGCGCAACCTCGACCTGCTGATCGACGTGCGCCGCGCTGGCGATGCGGCCGGCAGCGCGGTGCTGCGCACCGGTGAACAACCGACCGGGCGGCCGGCGCTGCCGATGGCCGAGTCACGCGGCACGCTGGCGCCACTGGGCCTGCAAACCCAGGACAGCGTGACGGCGCCCGGCGCGGCGGAGCGGCGGCAGTGGCAGGGGAACACCGCCGCCGGTTTTCAGTCGGCCTTGCCGGGCAGCCGTGCTGGCGGGGCCGACTTCTCACGCGAAGCGCCAGGCACGCGCCAGTCAGAGCGGGCCGACGCCGATCGTGTGCCCGGCGAGCTCAGGCAACTGTTGACCGACCTCCAGCAGTTCCTGCGGGAGAACCGCTTCTGGCTGCTGGGGGGTGGCCTGCTGGCCATCGGCGCGGCCATGCTCCAGCTTGTCACCCGGCGCCGCTGAGCTTGGTCACGGCGGCCCTGTCGAGGCTTCGGGCCAGCCCGGGCAGCAGGCCTGCCGCCTTGCCGCTACCATCGCCCGGAGTTCATTTTTTCGTCCAGGAGACTGTGCATGATCCCCTTGAAGTTCGAGGTCAACGGCCATGCCGTGGCCACCGAGGTGGC
>JBBRVT010000753.1:0-1723 GCA_038246615.1 Burkholderiales bacterium | reverse complement strand
GGCCGACCCTGCCAACAAGAGCCCGTTCGCCAGCGAGGTGATCGGCATCGGCTTTCGCGGCCTGGCGGCGCGGCGCAAGGCTGCCCAGGCCAGCGGCGTGCGCTTCGACTACGACACCCCCGTCGAGGGCCTGCAGGTGGTAGACGCGCACACGCTGCGCTTCGTGCTGGAGGCGCCACGCCCGCGCTTCGTCACCAAGCTCACTTTCAACAGCATCCTGCCGGCACAGGCGCGCGAGGTGGTCGAGCACTACGGCGAGACCATCGGCGAGCACCCGGTGGGCACCGGCCCGTTCCGCCTGAAGCAATGGGTGCGCAGCAGCAAGATCGTGCTGGTGCGCAGCCCGCAGTACCGCAATGTGGTCTATGGCGGCCAGCCCGCCGCCGACGATGCCGACGGCCAGGCACTGCTGGCGCGCTTCAAGGGCCGGCGCCTGCCGATGGTCGACCAGGTGGAGGTGGCCATCATCGAGGAGAACCAGCCGCAGTGGCTGAGCTTCCTGAATGCCGAGATCGACGCCCTGGTGTCCAACGCCGGCTCGGTGCCGCTGGAATTCGCCCCGCTGGCGGTGCCCAACGGCCGGTTGGCGCCCAACCTGGCCAAGCGCGGCGTGCAGCTGCACCGCAACCTGCGCGCCGACAGCGCGCTGCTCTACTTCAACATGGACGACCCGGTGGTGGGCGGCATCGCACCCGAGAAGGTGGCACTGCGGCGCGCCCTGTCGCTGGCATACGACGTCGGCCGCGAGGTGCGCCTGGTGCGGCGCGGCCAGGCCATGCCGGCGCAGAGCCCGGTGATGCCCGGCACCCGCGGCTACGACCCGGCGTTCCGCAGCAGCATGTCGGCCTACGACCCGGCGCGCGCCCGCGCCCTGCTCGACCTGTACGGCTATGTCGACCGCGACGGCGACGGCTTCCGCGAGCTGCCCGACGGCCGGCCGCTGGTGCTGCAGATGTCGACCGAGCCCGAGCAGATCTACCGCCTGTTCAACGATGTGTGGCGGCGTTGCATGCTCGACATCGGCGTGCGCTGCGACTTCAAGATCGCGCAGTGGCCCACCAACCTGAAGTCGGCCCAGGGCGGCACGCTGCAGATGTGGATGCTGGGGGATTCAGCCGCCGAGCCCGACGGCCAGGACGCGCTGCGCCGCTGGTACGGCCCCGAGGCCGGCCAGGGCAACCTGGCGCGTTTCAAGCTGCCGGCCTTCGACGCGGTGTTCGACCGCATGCAGGCCCTGCCCGACGGCCCGGAGCGCGACGCGCTGTTCACCGAGCTGAAGCGCATCGCCGCCGTCTACATGCCCTACAAGGTGCTGGTGCACCGCATCGCCAATGAACTGCTGCACCCCTGGGTGAGCGGCTACCGCCGCGCCCCGTTCTGGAACGACTGGTGGCACATGGTCGATGTCGACCCCGCCCTGCGTGCGTCCCGTGGCTGAGTGGCAGCCAGCCGCCATCGGCCGCCGGCAGTGGCTGGCCGCCACCGGCGCCACCGGCCTGGGCGGCTGGCTGGCGCCGGCCGTTGCAGCGAACCCGCCGGCATCGGCCGACGGCAACCCGCCCAAGACCCTGCGCTATGCCTTCCGCGTGGCCGAGACCGGCTTCGACCCGGCCAAGATCAGCGACCTGTTCTCGCGCATCTGCACCGCGCACATGTTCGAGGGGCTGCTGCAGTACGACCACCTGGCCCGCCCGGCGCGGGTGAAGCCGCTCACCGCGCTGGC
>JBBRVT010000752.1:0-1727 GCA_038246615.1 Burkholderiales bacterium | reverse complement strand
GGCCGCGGCTGGGGCTGCGGTGGGGGACGCGGTGGGGGACGTGGTGGGGGACGCAAATGACATGGCGCTGGCGGTGGAGCTGGCCGGCACCTACTACCGCATCAGCCGGCTGCAGGGCATCGACCAGTCGGTCAACACCGGCGAGCATGCCGCTGCCCGCGCCAACCTCGACAAGGCGCTGGCGCTCACCAAAGCCTACGCCGACCGGCCCGATGTACCGATGGCTGCGCTGTTCGAGGCGGTGAACATGCACACCAGCCATGGCGAGGTGTACCAGCGCCGCGGCGAGATGGCGCGTGCCGACGCTGCGCTGCGCGCCGGCCTGCCATTGCTGGACAGGGCCCTGGCGCGCGACCCCCGGGACACCCATGCGCTGGCCGCTGCCATCAGCCTGCATGGCGTGCATGCGCGCATCCTGGGCAACCAGCTTGCGCATGCCAACCTGGGCCGCTGGCAGGACGCCTGCGCCAGCGCCGACCGCGCCCGCGCCGCCGCCGACGCCACCCTGGCGGCCGACCCGGCCAACGCCTACGCGCCCGACAGCCTCGCCTTCACCCTGGGCGAACAGGCGCACTGCCGGGTGATGGCCGGCCGGCCGGACGACGCCCTGGCCCTGCTGGAGCAACAGCAGACCCTGCGCGAGCGCATGGTGGCCAGGTTCCCCGACGACCAGGATTTCCGCTGGCAAGGGGCCCGCAACCAGGTCGAGACGGCGCTGGTGCTGTCCGCGCTGGGCCGGCATGCGGCGGCGTTGGACCGTTGGGCCGCCGGTGACCGCCAGGCCCGCGCCGTGGCTGCGGCCGACCCAGGCAACATGGCCGCCCAGCGCCGGCTGCGTGGTGTGGCCCTGGTGCACGCGCGGCTGCTGGCCGCAGCCGGCAAGGCGGCGCTGGCGCGCCAGGCCGTCATCCGGGTGCTGGGCCAGCTGCCCGCGCCACCGGCCACGCCCGGCCTGGCCTTTGCCGACCTGCAGCCCCGTGCCGACGCCCTGTTATGGGCGGCGCGGCTGTGGCGCGAGGTGGATGCCGACCGTGCCCTGGCGTGGTCCGAAGAAGCCGCAGCCTCGGTGCAGCCCGCCGCGCATGGCGACGACAACGCCGCGCGTCGCTGGTTGCAGGCCCAGGCCCAGGGCGAAGCCGCAGCGGCACTGGCCGCGCTGGGCCGACCGGCCGAGGCGGCGCAGCGGGCGCGCGACGCGCTGGCCACCTGGGACGCCGTGCCCGGCCTGCCGCTGCCACCGCTGCTGCAGCCGGCGCGGGCGCTGGCCACTCGGCTGGCGGCCGGCGAAGCCTGAAGGCGCTGCCGGGCGGCGACGCCTGACCGCTCCGCCCGACCGCGCAGTCCGACGGTTCAGCCCGGCAGCGGCAGGCCCAACGTGGTGGCCAGGCGCCGGGCGGTGTCGCGCAGCGTGGCGATCGGCGATGCGGCGGCCAGTGCCAGGCATTCACCGGCGTAACCGGGGTCGGCCTGCAGCCGCTCGACGTGCACCCTGTAGCCGTCGGCCGCCATCAACCACTTGAAGTCGATGATCTCGACCAGGCTGAGGGCGCGCGGCTGGGGGCCGATGGTGGCGATGCTGGCGCTGATGGCGTTCATGGTGATCCGGTGGCTGCTCATGAGGAAACGCCGGGCCGCTCCCAAGTTTCCTTATTCCCTCTCGGGGGGCCTGACGCGCAGCAGCAGGTCTGGGGGCGCTCTCCAGCTTAACGGCCGACCCCACCCCGAAG
>JBBRVT010000751.1:0-1728 GCA_038246615.1 Burkholderiales bacterium | reverse complement strand
TCACTCGGCAAACAGCAGCGCCGGCGTCTCCAGCCGGGAGCGCACCGCCTGAATGAAGCGGGCGGCGTCGATGCCGTCGACCACGCGGTGGTCGAAGGACGACGACAGGTTCATCATCAGCCGCGCCACCACCGCACCGCTGCGCAGCATCGGCCGTTCGACGATGCGGTTGACGCCGACGATGGCCACCTCGGGCCGGTTGATCACCGGCGTGCTGACGATGCCGCCGAGCGCGCCCAGGCTGCTGATGGTGATCGTCGAGCCGCTCAATTCAGTGCGGGTGGCGCGGCCGCTGCGCGCGGCTTCGGCCAGGCGGCCGATCTCGGCGGCAATGGCCCAGACGTCCTTGGCCTCGGCATGGCGCAGCACCGGCACCAGCAAGCCGTTGGGCGTGTCGGTGGCGATGCCCAGGTGCACCGCACCAAAGCGCGTGATGACACCGGCCTCGTCGTCGAGCTTGGCGTTGACCTGCGGCAACTCGGCCACCGCCAGTACGATGGCGCGCACCAGCAGCGGCAGCAGCGTCAGCTTGCCGCGCTCGGCGGCCCAGCGCGTATTCAGCGCGGCGCGCAGCGCTTCGAGCTCGGTGACGTCGACCTCTTCGACATAACTGAAGTGCGGAATGCGGCGCTTGCTTTCCAGCATCTGCACGGCGATGCGCCGGCGCAGGCCGATCACCGGAATCTGCTGTTCGTCGTGGCGCTCAACGCCGGCCGCCGGCGCGCTGGCACCCAGCGGCCGCGCGCCATGGGCGGCGACATGAGCGTCCAGATCGGCCTGCAGGATGCGGCCGCCGGGGCCGCTGGCGCGCACGGCGGCCAGATCAATACCCAACTCCCAGGCCCGGCGGCGCAAGGCGGGCGAGGCGATGGGGCGATCAGCGCCGGCCTGGGCGCGCGGCTTGGCAGCTGGCGCTGACACGGTTGGCGCGGCCTGGGCAGTTGCCTGACTTGCCGCCGCTGACGTCGACGCCGCCGCCGACGACGACGACGACGACGACGACGCCGCGCCGGCTGCGCGCTTGGCGGCCGGCTTGGGCGGTGGCGCGGCGGCCCGCGTGGCTGCAGCGGGGGAAGCGGGGGAAGTGGGGGAAGCGGATGACGCGGCTGACGCCGGTGAAGCGGCCGCGGTAGTCGCGGTGGCTGGCGCATCACCCGCCTGCCCCGCCACCTCGATACGGATCAGCTCGGCGCCCACCGCCAGCATCTGGCCCACCTCGCCGCCCAGTGCCTGCACCCGGCCGGCCACCGGCGACGGGATTTCGACGCTGGCCTTGTCGGTCATCACATCGGCCAGCGCCTGGTCTTCAGCCACGGTTTCACCGGGCTGCACATGCCAGACCACCAACTCCACTTCGGCGATGCCCTCGCCAACATCGGGCACCTTGATCACACGCACCTTGCTGCTGCTCATGGTCAGGCCTCCATCACGCGCTGCAAGGCCGCTGCCACCCGCCCAGGGCCGGGAAAGTAGGCCCACTCCAGCGCATGGGGGTAAGGCGTGTCCCAGCCGGTGACACGTTCGATGGGCGCCGCCAGGTGGTAGAAACAATGTTCCTGCACCAGTGCGGCCAGCTCGGCGCCAAAGCCGCTGGTGCGCGTGGCCTCGTGCACGATGACACAGCGGCCGGTCTTCTTGACCGAGGCGACGATGGCATCGAGGTCCAGCGGCCAGAGCGTGCGCAGGTCGATGATCTCGGCGTCGATGCCGGTCTCGGCCGCCGCCGCC
>JBBRVT010000750.1:0-1735 GCA_038246615.1 Burkholderiales bacterium | reverse complement strand
GCCGCCCGGCCAACCCCGAACGACTCCAGCCAGTCTGTTCCCGCCGCCCATGGCAACCGCAGTGCGCACCCGAATGCCATCCCGACGCGCCCGTCCGCAGCCACCACCAACAGGCCGCCCCGCCAGACGCGTCCACTCCACGACAAGCGCCGCGGCTCCCAGCCCGCACGCTCAGATGATCTTCGACGCCCGCCCCGCCCAATACCGGTCCTTCAGCAGCCGCTTGTACAGCTTGCCGGTCGGGTGGCGCGGCAACTCGGCCTCGAAATCCACCGACTTGGGGCACTTGATCGGCGACAGGTGCTCGCGGCAGTAGGCGATCAGCGCGGCGGCCAGCTCCGGCCCGGCGTCGCGCATGTCGCGCGGCTGCACCACCGCCTTCACCTCTTCACCGAACTCTTCGTTCGGCACGCCCAGCACCGCCACGTCGGCCACCTGGGGGTGGTTGATCAGCACGTTCTCGGCTTCCTGCGGGTAGATGTTGACCCCGCCGCTGATGATCATGTAGGCCTTGCGGTCGGTGAGGTACAGGTAGCCCTCGGCGTCCACATAGCCCACGTCGCCCAGCGTGGTCCAGCCCTTCGGGTGGGTGCTGCTGGCAGTCTTGGCGGCGTCGTTGTGGTAGCTGAACGGCCGGCCGTTGGCGAAGTAGACGGTGCCGCTCTGGCCGGCCGGCAGCTCGGCGCCGGTGTCGTCGTCGCAGATCTTCAGCTCGCCGATCACCGCCTGGCCCACGGTGCCGGGGTGGGCCAGCCACTGGGCCGAGTTGACCATGGTGACGCCGTTGCCCTCGGTGCCGGCGTAGTACTCCCACAGCACCGGGCCCCACCAGGCGATCATCTGCTGCTTGACCGCCACCGGGCAGGGTGCGGCGGCATGGATGGCCACCTGCAGCGACGACAGGTCGTGCTGCTGGCGCGTGGCCTCGGGCAGCTTGAGCATGCGCACGAACATCGTCGGCACCAGCTGGGTGTGGGTGATGCGGTGCTGCTGCACCAGCTGCAGGTAACGCTCGGGGTCGAAGTGCGGCATCACCACCACCGTGCCGCCCAGGCGCTGCACCGCCAGGGTGTAGCGCAGCGGCGCGGCGTGGTACAGCGGCGCGGGCGACAGGTACACGGTGTCGGCCGTGACGCCGTACAGCTTGATCAGGATGTCGGTCATCGGGCTGGCGGCGTCGATCTCGGTCGCCTGCGGCGGCACCAACACGCCCTTGGGCCGGCCGGTGGTGCCGCTGGAATACAGCATGTCGCCGCCGGCCAGCTCGTCGGTGATGCGTTCGGCCGGCTGCGCCGCCACCGCGTCTTCATAGCCTGCCCAGCCGGCGCTGGCACCGTCCAGCATCAGCCAGTGCTGCACGCCGGGGCAGGCACCATCAGCACCCATCAGGTGGGCCACCGCCTTGGCCATGGCGCGTGAGGCAATGACCGCCTTGGCGCCGCAGTCGTTGACGATGTAGCTGACCTCGGCCTCGGTCAGCCCCAGTCACAGGTGTCCTCTCCGCGATCCAAGATTGCTGCCGACCTGCTGGAGAAGAACATCCGGCCGATGCACGCTTCAGTTCCACCTGAATCCGTGACCTCATCTTGGTAGATGTCAAGACCCGCATGTTCATATACGTTTTTGACGAATGAATCGGGGTGAGTTTTGCGCCAAGCCTTGAGGGCTTGGATGGGCGTTTGATGGTTTAGAGCGCGCTGAGGGATGCTGTGGTTGTAGGTAGCAAGGTATTGGG
>JBBRVT010000749.1:0-1736 GCA_038246615.1 Burkholderiales bacterium | reverse complement strand
GGAGCAGGGCGCGGCGGTGATGCTGGTGACCCACGACATGGGCGTGATCGCCGAGACCTGCGACCGGGTGGCGGTGCTGTATGCCGGCCGGGTGGTGGAGATCGGCCCGGTGGCCGCCGTGATCCACAGCCCGGCCCACCCCTACACCGTGGGCCTGATGGGGTCGATTCCGGCAATGGACCAGGAGCGCGAGCAGCTGATGCAGATCGACGGCGCCATGCCCCGGCTCAACGCCATCCCGCCCGGCTGCGCCTTCCATCCGCGCTGCCCGCAGGTCATGGACCGCTGCCGCAGCGAGCGGCCCGACCTGCTGCCGGCCGGCGCCACCCAGGCGGCCTGCTGGCTGCACGACAGCAAGGTGGCGGCATGACGGCGGGCCGAGCGCCGGGCCGCCCCCCAGCCGGCGCGCATCCCCTCGGGGGATCGCCCGGTGTACCCGCCGGGCAAGGGGCCAGCCCTCTGGTGGAAGTCAACGACCTGGCCAAGACCTTCGATGTGTCTGCGCCCTGGCTCAACCGCGTCATCGAGCGCCAGCCCCGGCGCTTCGTGCATGCGGTCGACGGGGTCAGCTTCGCCATCCCGCGTGGCACCACGCTGGCCCTGGTCGGTGAATCGGGCTGCGGCAAGAGCACGGTGGCGCGGCTGCTGGTGGGCCTGTATGCGCCCACCCGCGGCACGGTGGCGTTCGACGGCATCGACACCGCCGCCACGCTGGCGTCGCCCGGCGCCCGTGCGCTGCGCAAGCGCATGCAGATGATCTTCCAGGACCCGTACGCCAGCCTGAACCCGCGCTGGACGGTGCGTGACATCGTCGGCGAGCCGCTGCGCGAGCATGGGCTGGCGATGACCGAGCCCGCGCTGGAAGCGAAGGTGGCGGCGCTGCTGGCGCAGGTGGGCATGGCTGCAGCCGACATGGAGAAGTTTCCGCACCAGTTCTCGGGCGGGCAGCGCCAGCGCATCAGCATTGCCCGGGCGCTGGCCACCGAGCCCGAGTTTCTGGTCTGCGACGAGCCCACGTCGGCGCTGGACGTGTCGGTGCAGGCGCAGGTGCTCAACATCATGAAGAACCTGCAGCGCCAGCGCGGGCTCACCTACCTGTTCATCTCGCACAACCTGGCGGTGGTGCGGCATGTGGCCGACAGCGTGGGCGTGATGTACCTGGGCCGGCTGGTCGAACTGTCGCCCAGGCGCACGCTGTTTGCCGCGCCGCGGCACCCGTACACCCGCATGCTGCTCGACGCGATCCCCGACATCGCGATGACCGGGCGGCAGCGCACGCCGGTGCAGGGCGAGGTGCCCAACCCGTTGAACCCGCCCAGCGGCTGCGCCTTCCACCCGCGGTGCCCGCATGCCAATGCCCGCTGCAGCAGCGAGCGGCCGGAGCTGGTGGAATTCCAGGGCGTGCGCATCGCCTGCCATGCCGTGACCGAGGGCCGGATCTAGCAAAGACACCAAGCTGCGGCGACGTAACCGGCCAGGATCGGCCCGGTGATCGCGGTGAAAGCCGGCAAGCAAGGGGCATGCACGGAAACAGCCCGAATGCCGAGATCGCGACGAGCACGCTGAACATCGGCAGGCGCCGCTCCGGCGGCAGCGGCATGACCGGCAGTGCCGAGGCGCCCCAGCCGACGTCCTGGCAGGCAACACCCGCCACGAACGCGTGTCGCCAGACCGCAGCGCGCCGGCGCATCGGCGCAGCGCGTGTTCACCGGTGGCCCAGGGCCAGGTGGGCGCCG
>JBBRVT010000748.1:0-1748 GCA_038246615.1 Burkholderiales bacterium | reverse complement strand
GTTGTCGGGCTTCACCGTCCAGCTGGTGCCCAGCAACGGGGCGGCTGTGGCGTCGGGCCGGATCTTGGTGAGGGTCTCCAGCAGGTGGTACCGCACCACCTCGGCGATGGCCGACGCGGTGCCGGCTGTCGGGTCCAGGCCCGGTGGCTCCAGTGTCATCGCCAGCACCAGGCTGTCCTTGCGGCCCCGGGCCCGGACGGCGGGCGCCCCGACGGCAGAGGCCCGGACGGCAGGGGCCAGGCCTGCCAGGGCGTCGCTGGCAGCGACATTCAAGGTGGTGTGACGGCGGATCATCGTGGCTCCTGGGCGGCGTCAGGCGGCTGAGAGCCTGGATGGTAGCGGCGCCTCCGCCGTACCGGCCTGCGCTTGCGTCTCTTCGCCTGGGTCAGTCGGCAGCGGCGGGCAGCAGTCGCAGCGGCGCCAGCCGCCACACCGCAGCAGCCATGGCCGGCGGCACCGCACTGCCGGCGGCGCTGCCACCGGCCTGCAGCGTGTCGAGCAGGCGCAGCAGCGTGCCGGCGTGCGGCAGCAGCGCACCATGGAACAGTGGCTGGCCGGCGCGCAGCACCATCAGCGTGGGAAAGGTGGCGATGTCCAGCGCGTCATCGCCCAGCGCATCGGCGTCGTCCTCGATGTCGATCCAGGCGAAGCGCAGGCCGGGGCGCTGCGCCGCCACGCTGGCCAGCACCGGGCGGTAGGCATCGCAGGTGGTGCACCAGCCCGCGCACAGGCAGGCCACCAGCAGGGCATCGTCCATCGCCGGCAGTCTGCCATGCCCGGCCCGACCCGGTCAGACCAGCGTCTGCACCGCCAGGAAGTGGCAGGTGCTGCCGGTGATGACGAACAGGTGCCAGATCAGGTGGCTGTAGGGCAGGCGCCGGTCGAGCAGGAAGAACAGGCTGCCCAGTGAATAGGCCAGACCGCCGGCCACCAGCAGGCGCAGGCCGTCGGGCGGCAGTGCCACCAGCATCGGCTGGGCCACCGCCGCCACCAGCCAGCCGAAGGCCAGGTACAGCAGCGTGGACACCAGCGGGTGCTGCAGCCGGTTGCCGAACTTCAGCGCCATGCCCAGCAAGGCCAGGCCCCACACCGCCGCCAGCGTCTCTGCGCCCTCGCCGCGCTGCAGCGCCGACAGGGCGAAAGGCGTGAAGCTGCCGGCGATGAACAGAAAGATCACCGCGTGGTCGCATTGGCGCAGCCAGCGCTTGGCCGGGCCCACCGGGGCCGCGTGGTAAACCGCCGACACCAGGTACATCAGCACCATGCTGCCGACGAACACCGTCACGCCGACTTGGCGCAACGGATGCTGGGCCGCATCCACCTGCTGGGCCAGCGCCGGCATGGCGAACAGCGCCAGCACGCAGCCCAGCGCATGGCTGGCGGCATTGGCGCGCTCTTCCCGGCCCGTCTGGCTGAACGCCGTCTCGTCTTGCATCTGCTGCCCCGGTTGTGGCGCTGCCCCGGCAGCACTGCCCCATGGGTGGTTGTCGGCAACCAGCCGCCGCGCTGAGGGGCGCAGTTGTGCCAAAAGCATTGAAAGTGCAAGCGATTGCGAGCGGGTGTGTCGCATTGCGCGCGGCCGCACGGATTGGCAGGGCGGATGACACGCCGGAAAACGGCCGGCCGCCCGTGGGCAGCATGCGACCAGCATGCGGGCAGCACAATCGGCGCCCACGATGCGAGCCCTCAACCCGAACCCCACCGCCCTGGCCATGTCGGCCTGCCTGCTGCTGGCCGCCAGCCCGGCG
>JBBRVT010000747.1:0-1749 GCA_038246615.1 Burkholderiales bacterium | reverse complement strand
GGATGCACCGGCAACTGGTTGCAGTGCTCCACGGTGCGGCGCACCGCATCGATGTCGCTGAAGTCCAGCCCCGGGTGCACGCCCTGGGTGTAGAGGTTCAGCGCCAGATTCACCACGTCGACGTTGCCGGTGCGCTCACCGTTGCCGAACAGGCAGCCCTCGATGCGGTCGCCGCCGGCCATCAGTGCCAGCTCGGCCGCTGCGGTGCCGGTGCCGCGGTCGTTGTGCGGGTGGATCGACAACACGATGGCATCACGCCGTTCCAGGTGGCGGTGCATCCACTCCACCATGTCGGCAAAGATGTTGGGCGTGCTGTGCTCTACCGTGGACGGCAGGTTGATGATGCACTTGTGCGCCGGCGTGGGCTGCCACACCGCCGTCACCGCATCGACCACCCGCTTGGCAAACGGCAGCTCGGTGCCTGAGAACATCTCGGGCGAGTACTGCAGCGTCCACTGCGTGCCGGGCTGCTGCGCTGCCAGATCCCGCACCAGCCGGGCCTGGCTGGTGGCCAGTTCCACGATGCCGTCTTCGTCCTGCCCCAGCACCACCTGGCGCATCACCGGCGAGGTGGCGTTGTACAGGTGCACGATGGCACGCGGCGCCCCCGCCAGGGCCTCGAAGGTGCGGGTGATCAGGTGGTCGCGCGCCTGCGTCAGCACCTGAATGGTCACATCCTCGGGGATCAGCCGCTCGTCGATCAACAGGCGCACGAAATCGAAATCGGCCTGCGACGCCGACGGGAAACCGACCTCGATCTCCTTGAAGCCGATGCGCACCAGCAACTGGAACATGCGCAGCTTGCGCGCCGGGTCCATCGGCTCGATCAGCGCCTGGTTGCCGTCGCGCAGGTCGACGCTGCACCACACCGGCGGCCGGGTGATCACCGCATCGGGCCAGGTGCGATCGACCAGGCGCACCGGAGCAAAGGCACGGTACTTGGCGGCGGGGTCTTGAAGCATGGGCATGGAACTCTCCGTGGACAGACTGGGGTGGTGGTGCGCCGCAGCCTGAAGGTGGGTTCCAGCAAAGGAAACGGCCCGCTGCGAAACGCTGGCGGGCCGTGGATTCTTGCAACCTGAAGTCGGGAGAACCTAGCGCGCCATCGGCACGCCTAGTAGCTGGGTCAGGTTGAAGTTCGACATTGCGGCTGAATGTAGCACAGCCGTTTCAGCGGTGAAGGCCGATCTCGTCGGGGTCATCGGTGCTGGTGGCGATCACACTCACCGGCTTGCCCTTGAACTTGCGCCAGGCATAGACCAGGTAGCCGGAGATGCCATAGGCGCAGAACAAGGCGAACAGCACACGCGGCGGGTCCAGGCTGACCACGGCAATCACCAGCATGATGGCCACCAGCACCACGAAGGGCACGGTGCGGCGGCCACCGAACACCTTGAAGCTGTAGAACGGCGCGTTGGTCACCATCGACAGACCGGCATACAACGTGACACCGAAGGCCGACCACGCCGCCCAGTCGATGCGGCCGGCGCCCTTGACGCCGGCGTCGTCCACCACCCAGATCAGGCCCATCACCAGCGCCGCTGCGGCCGGGCTGGGCAACCCCTGGAAGTAGCGCTTGTCGACCACGCCGATGTTGACGTTGAAGCGCGCCAGGCGCAAGGCGGCCCCCGCGATGTAGACGAAGGCCGGGATCCAGCCCGGCTTGCCCAGGTCCTGCAGGGCCCACTGGTAGACGATCAGCGCCGGCGCGGCGCCGAAGCTCACCATGTCGGCCAGGCTGTCCATCTG
>JBBRVT010000746.1:0-1756 GCA_038246615.1 Burkholderiales bacterium | reverse complement strand
TCTTGGGTCAGCGGTCTAGGCCGGAAACACGCCGGTCGACAGGTAGCGCTCGCCCCGGTCGCAGACGATGAAGACGATGGTGGCTTCACGCTGCTGCTGTGCCAGCTGCAGCGCCACCCAGGCGGCACCGGCGGCGGAGATGCCGGCGAACACGCCCTCCTGCCGGGCCAGGCGGCGGGCCATGTCCTCGGCGTCGGCCTGGCTCACCAGCACCAGTTCATCGACCTGGGCCGCGTCGTAGATCTTCGGCAGATAGGCCTCGGGCCACTTGCGGATGCCGGGGATGCGCGAGCCCTCGGCCGGTTGGGCGCCGACGATGCGCACTGCCGGGTTCTGCTGCTTCAGGTAGCGGCCCACGCCGGTGATGGTGCCGGTGGTGCCCATGGCGCTGACGAAGTGGGTGATGCGCCCGCCCGTCTGCCGCCAGATCTCGGGCCCGGTGGTCTCGAAGTGGATGCGCGGGTTGTCGGCATTGGCGAACTGGTCGAGCACCCGGCCCTTGCCGTCGCGCTGCATCTGCTCGGCCAGGTCGCGGGCGTACTCCATGCCGCCTGATCGGGGCGTGAGGATCAGCTCGGCACCGTAGGCCTTCATCGTCTGGGCGCGCTCGATCGACAGGTCCTCCGGCATGATCAGCACCATGTGGTAACCCCGGATCGCAGCGGCCATGGCCAGGGCGATGCCGGTGTTGCCCGAGGTGGCCTCGATCAGGGTGTCACCGGGGTGGATGTCGCCACGCTCCTCGGCGCGGCGAATCATGCTCATCGCCGGCCGGTCCTTGACCGAACCGGCGGGGTTGTTGCCTTCCAGCTTGCCCAGCACCACGTTGCCGCTGGCTTCGCTCGTTGGCCCGGGCAGGCGTTGCAGACGCACGATCGGCGTCTGGCCGATCACGTCCTCGATGGTGGGGTAGCGGTCGCTCGACAAGGGTCACCTCCTGGCCGGATTGTGTCAGCCGCCGCCAAGCGCCGCTGCACCCGCGTGACATAATCCGAAACCGCGCCGAGCTCACCGGCAGCGGCCTGCCCGCGTGACGAAATCGGTAGACGTAGCGGATTCAAAATCCGCCGCCGCAAGGCGTGCCAGTTCGAGTCTGGCCGCGGGCACCACCCCTTCCCCGTTCCCTTGCCGCCCGGTCACCCATGCCGACAATGCCCCCGGTCACCAAGGCGCTGCTGCTGATCTGCACGGCCATCTTCCTGGTGCAGATGCTGCTGCCGATGGTTCCCCTGGACCAGATGTTCGCGCTGTGGCCGCTGTCGAGCGGGCGTTTCTGGCCCTGGCAAGTATTGAGCTACGGCTTCTTGCATGGCGACACCATGCATCTGTTCTTCAACATGCTGGGCCTGTGGATGTTCGGCAGCGAGCTGGAGCGGTTGTGGGGCACCCGGCGCTATCTGCAGATGCTGGCCGCCAGCATCGTCGCCGCGGCGATCGTCCAGCTGCTCTTCACCGCGCTGATCGGCTCCGGTACACCCACGGTCGGCGCCTCGGGTGCGCTGTTCGGGTTGCTGCTGAGCTTCGGCATGCTGTTCCCCAACCGGGTGATCATGCCGCTGTTCCCACCCATCCCGATGAAGGCACGCACCTTCGTGATGGTCTTCGGCGGGCTGGAACTGCTGTTCGGCCTGGCCGGGTCCAAGGGCGTGGCGCACTTCGCCCACCTGGGCGGCATGCTGGGGGCCTGGCTGTTGATCAGCTGGTGGCGCGGCCGGCTGCCGTTCGGCGGGCCGCCGCGGCGGCGCTGAGGCCGCCG
>JBBRVT010000745.1:0-1769 GCA_038246615.1 Burkholderiales bacterium | reverse complement strand
TGGAAGCTCTGCACCCGGTGGTCGTTGACGACGATGTCGATGGCCTGTGCATCGTCAGGCCCATCGCCAGGGCCACCGGTGCGCAGCCAGGCCATGCGGCCCAGCGGCGCCAGCGCGCCGCCGAAGGGCTGCCAGGCATCGGGCGCCAGCGCCATCACCTGCACGTCCAGGTCCAGCGCCACACCCGAGGCCGGGCCCAGCTTGCCGCCGATGCGCATGGCCAGGCGCGCGCCCACGCCGGCGTCGAAGGCAAGCGCGGTGGCCACGGGGTCCCACAAGGGCGACAGCGCCACGCCGCCCACGCCGCGCTCGATCAGCCGCTGCAGCAGAAAGGTGGAGTCGCCCGCCGCGCCGATGCCGGGGTTGTCGGCAGTGTCGGCCAGCACCACCGGGCGGCCGTCAGGCACCAGCGCCAGCGCCAGCAGCCGGTCGATCGCCTGGTCGATGGTGAGGAAGGGCGGCACGATCGCCTGCCGTGCCGCCCACACCGATTCGCCCAGCGCGCTGGCCAGCCGGCCGGCCAGCGGCGCGTCGCCATCGGTCACCACCAGCACGCGGGCGCCGACCTCGGGCGTGTCACCCCAGGGAAAGCCGTGCGCCAGCGACACCGACAGCACGCCGGGCTCGGCCTCCAGCGCCTGCATGCGCGCCACCAGGCCGGCCATCGGCTCGGCGGTGGTGGGGTAGACGCCCAGCATCGCGCAGTCGTAGACCGCCATGGTCGGGCGGATGCGGCCGTCCAGCAGGCGCTGCAGCAGGCTGAACACCTCGTCGGCCCGCTCGGCCACGTCCACATGCGGGTAGTGCTTGTAGATCACCAGGATGTCGGCGCTGGCCACCTTCTGGCGGGTGAGATGGCAGTGCAGGTCCAGCTCGGCGGCGATGGGCACGCCGGGGCCGACCAGGGCGCGCACCCGGGCCAGCAGGTCGCCCTCGGCATCGGGGTCGCCGTCGGCGATCATCGCGCCGTGCAGGTTCAGCAGCACCGCGTCCACCGGCAGCGCGCGCTGCAGGTCGGCCAGGATCTCGTCGCGCAGCGCGGTGTAGGTGGCCTGGGTGGTGTTGCCGGCCGGCGCGGCAAACGCGGCCAGGCCTTCGACCACCGTCCAGCCCAGCGCCTGGGCCTGCTGCTTCCAGCGGATCAACGGCACCGCGAACAGCCCCGGCCGGTCGCCGTGCTGGCCGCCGCGCACCAGCATGGTCTGCTGGTAGATAGACATCCCGGTGGGGATCGGCGAGAAGGAATTGGTTTCGGTGCCCAGGCAGGCGGTGAAGATGCGGCGGGTCATGGGGTGGCGGAGTGTGCGTTGGCAGGGTGTGGAAGGAGCCGGCATGGTCGGGCACACCCGGTTGTCGCGCAAGCCCGTGCCGTGCAAGCCAGTGCCGTGCAAGCCCGTTGCACGCAATCCCGTCACACGCAATCCCGGCCGGCCCGCGTAAGCTGCGCCACAGCAGCGGCCATCCCGGCGGCGACACCAGGAGCAAGCACAGATGCAACAGACCGTCGGCATCATCGGCACCGGCTGGGTGGGTACCAGCGTGGCCATCTCCATCCTGCAGTCTGGCGCGGCCGACGAACTCTGGCTGCACGACGTGCGCAGCGCGGTGGCCGAGGGTGAGGCCATGGACCTGGCCCATGGCGCCGCCTTCTACCCGCCCTGCCTGGTGAAGGTGGCCAGCGTCGAGGCGATGCGGGCCTGCCAGGTGGTGGTGGTGGCGGCCGGCCGCAACGGCAAGCCGGGTGAAAGCCGGCTCGAGCTGTTGCGTGA
>JBBRVT010000744.1:0-1784 GCA_038246615.1 Burkholderiales bacterium | reverse complement strand
TGCCGGTGTGGGTGCAGGTCGATGCCTACCCGCTCCACGACCAGCAGGGCCGGACCAGCCAGATCGTCGTCACCTTCGCCGACATCAGCGAGCTCAAGCAGGCCGAGGACAGCGCCCGGCGCCTGAACCGGTCCCTGCGGGTGTTGAGCAGCTGCACCATGAACCTGGCCGACATCCACGACGAAACCGCCTATCTCACGCAGGTCTGCCAGGCTGTGGCGGGCGCCGGCAGCTACTTGCTGGCTGCGGTGGGCGAGGTCCACGACGACGCCGACAAGTCGATCCGGGTCGTGGCCCAGGCCGGCCACGATGCTGGCTACACCCAGGCGATCCGCCTGTCCTGGGACGGCGCGCTGCCGATCGGCCTGGGGCCCGCCGGAACCGCCGTGCGCACAGGGCAGACGGTGGTGAACCGCGACTGGGCCACCAACCCGGCCGTCGCGCCCTGGCGCGAGGACGCGCTGCAGCGAGGTTATCGGTCGAGCATCGCGCTGCCGCTGACCAGTGGCGGCCAGGTCGTCGCGGTCCTGATGCTGTGTGCCGGCGAGTCGGACGCATTCAGTTCCGAGGAGGTGCCCGCGCTCGAAGAGCTGGCGCACAACGTGTCGGTCGGCATCGAATCGCTGCGCACGCGCCGCGCGCGTGACCGGGCCGAGGGCGCCAACCGGGCCAAGAGCGAGTTCCTGGCCAACATGAGCCATGAGATCCGCACGCCGCTGAACGCGATCATCGGCCTGAACTACCTGATCCGCCGCAGTGGCGTCACGCCCGGGCAGTCGGCCAGGCTGGACAAGGTCGAGAGTGCCGGCAAGCACCTGCTGTCGCTGATCAACAACGTGCTGGACCTGTCCAAGATCGAGGCGGGCCAGGTGCAGCTGGAAACCAGCGACTTCCAGCTGCCGGCGGTGCTGGACGCGGTCGGGTCGATCATCGGCGAATCGGCCCAGGCCAAGGGCCTGGTCGTCCACACCGACGCCGACACGGTGCCGATGTGGCTGCAGGGCGACCCGACCCGGCTGCGCCAGGCATTGCTGAACTTCGCCAGCAACGCCGTCAAGTTCACCGACAGTGGCTCGATCGCCCTGCGCGCCAAGCTGCTGCAATCCGATGGCGATGCCCTGCTGGTGCGGTTGTCGGTGGAAGACACCGGCATCGGCATCGCCGCCGACAGCATCCCGCGGCTGTTCCAGGCCTTCGAGCAGGCCGACACCTCGATCACCCGCAGGTTCGGCGGCACCGGCCTGGGGCTGGCGATCACCAAACGGCTGGCGGAATTGATGGGCGGCAGCTGCGGTGTCGACAGCCGGCCCGGCGCAGGCAGCACCTTCTGGTTCACCGCCCGCCTGCAGCGCGGCAATGGCGCCCTGCCGGCCCTGACGCCCGGCAAGGCGGCCACCGCTGCAGCCCTGCTGCGCCAGCGCCACCCGGGCGGGCGCATTCTGGTGGTCGAAGACAACGAGGTGAACCAGGAAGTGCTGCTGGCGATGCTCCAAGCCGCCGGACTCGATGCCGTGCTGGCGGCCAATGGGCAGCAGGCCCTGGCGATGGCCCAGGCCGGTGGCTACGGCCTGGCCCTGATGGACATGCAGATGCCGGTGATGGGCGGGCTGGAAGCCACCCGGGCGATCCGCGCGCTGCCGCACTGGCAGGCGACGCCGATCCTGGCCTTGACGGCCAATGCCTTCGATGAAGACCGCCAGGCCTGCAAGGCCGCCGGCATGAACGACTTCATCGTCAAGCCCGTGGACGTCAATCTGCTCTACGCCACCATCTTGCAGTGGCTG
>JBBRVT010000743.1:0-1788 GCA_038246615.1 Burkholderiales bacterium | reverse complement strand
TTCGCCGCCAACGGCCTGCCCAACACCTTCGTGCCCGGGCGCAACCTGCTGTTCTTCAACTTTGCCGCCGCAGTGGCTTACCGGCGCGGCGCCAGCGTGCTGGTGGGCGGCATGTGCGAGACCGACTATTCCGGCTACCCCGACTGCCGCGACAACACGCTGAAGGCCCTGCAGGTGGCGCTGAGCCTGGGGCTGGACGCGCCGATGCTGCTGGAGACGCCTCTGATGTGGCTGAGCAAGGCCCAGACCTGGGCCCTGACCGACCAGCTGGGCGGTGCGGCGCTGAATGCGCTGATCGTCGAGCACACCCACACCTGCTACCTGGGCGAGCGCGGCCGGCGCCATGCCTGGGGCCACGGCTGCGGCGCCTGCCCGGCCTGCGCGTTGCGGCGCAGCGGCTTCGAGGCCTGGCAGGCCACGCTGCAGGTGCCGATCACCGCGCCTGCGCCTGCGCCATTGCCCGCGCCATGATCGACGGCTGGGTGGTCTGGGTCGGCGTGGTGGCGGTGCTGGGGCTGTGGGTGCTGGGCGCCTACAACCGCACCACCGCCTTGAAGGCTGCTGTGCTGGCCGGCTGGGTGGCGCTGGACGCCGTGCTGCAGGACCGCGCCCAGGCCGTCAGCACGCTGCTGCAGGCCACTGCCGAGCCGCTGGCGGCCGAGGCCGCAGCGCATGGCGCGGTGGCCCAGGCGCTGGCGCAGGTGCAGGCCGCCGCCGATGTGGTGCGCCGGGCACCCGCCAGCGCCGACATGGTGGCCAATCTGGGCCAGGCCGACGCGTCGTTGTCGGCGGTGCTGGTGCGCCTGGTGGCGCTGGTGGAACAGCAGCCCGTGCTGCTGGCCAGTGCCGATGTCGCCGGGCCGCTGCTGGTGCTGAAGGACGCGCAAGGCCGCCTGGCCTTCGTGCGCCAGGTGTTCAACGACGCCGGTGCGGCCTACAACGCGGCCACCGCGCAGTTCCCCACCCGGCTGCTGGGTGCGATGCTGCGTTTTGGGCGGGCCGGCCGGTTCTAGCGCGACAGTCCTCAGGGCTGTCGGCTCTATCCGCGTTCAGCCATGATCGACGCAGTGGCGATCAGCTCGTCGAACATCGCCAGCGAGACCGAGCCCGACACCGAGTACGGGTCGAGCTCGGCGGTGGCCGAGTACTTCAGCAGCAGCGCCGGGTTCAGCCGCGCCATGTTCACCTGGCCCATGGCCCAGCCGGCAAAGCGGCGCTCGCCGATCTCCTCGTAGCTGAGCAGCACCACGTCGGTGTGGCGGGTGTCGGCGGCGATTTTCAGGTACAGCTTGTTCACTGCGGCGCGGCCACCTTCCAGCGCCTGGATGAAGGTGCCGCTCGAATAGCACAGCAGCCCGGTCACCCCCAGCGCCGGGTTGTTGGCCTTGCTCTGGCGCAGGATGGCCAGCAGCCCGTCCTGGTCGATCGGGGCCGCAGCCCGGCTTGCGTACAGCAGACGTACCAGCATGTTCATGTCTCCGCTTCGGTCGGCGTTCAAGAGGCGTTCTTCTTCGACAGCAGCGACAGAAACTCGCGCCGCAGGTTGGGGTCTTTCAGGAAGGCGCCACGCATCACGCTGTTGGTCATCGCGGTGTCGTCGTCCTTCACGCCGCGCCAGTGCATGCAGAAGTGGTCGGCTTCCATCACGATGGCCATGCCGTCGGGCTTGACGCGTTCTTGCAGCGCATCGGCCAGCATCACCACCGCTTCTTCCTGGATCTGCGGGCGGCTCATCACCCACTCACACACCCGGGCGTACTTGGACAGGCCGATCAGGTTGGAATGCTC
>JBBRVT010000742.1:0-1795 GCA_038246615.1 Burkholderiales bacterium | reverse complement strand
TTGCGCAGCCCTGCCTGGGTGAAGGCCGCCAGGCTGTCCACCAGCGTGGCCGCCATCAGGCAGAACACCGGCTGCACCTGCACCTGGCCGCCTTCGAGCGTCGCGGCCACCGCGATCTCGGCGCCTCCGGCCACCAGCGCGGCGGCCAGGCGCTCGACCAGATCGGCGGGGAAGTTGGGCGTGTCGCAGGGCACGGTGGCGAGGTACGGTGTGCCGCAGTGCGCCAGCCCGGCCAGGAAGCCGGCCAGCGGGCCGGGGTAGCTCTCACCACCGCTGGCCAGCGCGTCGGGCCACACCGGCACGCCCATCGATGCATAAGCGCCCAGGTTGCGGTTGGCATTGACCATCACCGCGCCAACCTGGGGCTGCAGGCGCAGCAGGGCCTGCAGCGCCAGTGGCCGGCCCAGGTGCAACTGCAGGCCCTTGTCGATGCCGCCCATGCGGCTGCCTCGGCCGCCGGCCAGGACCAGGCCGGTGATCTGTTCGGGCGGGATGGCGTGCATCTCGGGTCTCCTGCAAGTCGATGAACCGGAATTCGGCTCCGGGTGGAGGCAGCGCCGGGGCGGTTCGGCAGCCCCCGGTGCGGCCGATGTTGTCAGAACAGCCTGGTGGCGCCCGCCACCGGCGCAGCCCGCCCCTGTGCCGGATGCACCGCAGCCCACCACTGCCCAGGGCGCGTTGCCGCGCGAGATCAGGGTGCAGGACGGGCACGGCCTGCTCGGGCAGATGCGCCAGCGCCACAGCATCCGCCGCCAGGCCGGCTCGGTGCATGGCTGCGCGTGGTTTGCCGGCAGCCGCATGCCGGTGGTGGTGGATCACGTGGGCGGCTACAACGCCATCGACACCATCGCCGGCTGGAGGGGCCTGCACGGTGTGGGCGGCGCCGACGAGACCTTCTACAGCACCGGCCGGCTGACCAGCGAGATGGTGATGAAGTCGGCCCACATGGGCGTGCCCATCACCGTCTCGCGCAACGGCGCCGCCGCGCAGCATTGCACAGGGGGCGTCGCCAGGGCGCCAGCGCGGCGGGCCGCCGGCCTGCGAAAATAAGAATGTGCATCTTCTCAACGCCGACCTGCATTGCCATTCCCGTTACTCCGACGGCACCCTGAGCCCCACCGCGCTGGCGCAGCGGGCGCACCACAACGGCGTCGCGCTCTGGGCGCTGACCGACCACGATGAAGTGAGCGGCCTGGCCGAGGCAGCCCAGGCAGCCGACTCGCTCGGCATGGGCTTCGTCAACGGCGTCGAGATCTCGGTCAGCTTCGCCGGCGAGACAGTGCACATCGTCGGCCTGGGCTTCGACGCCAGCCACCCGGCGCTGCTGGCCGGGCTGGCACACACCCGTGGCGGGCGGCTGCAGCGGGCCCGGGCCATGGCCGACGGCCTGGCCCAGGTGGGCCTGAAGGGCGCGTTCGACGGCGCGTTGCGGTATGTGGGCAACCCGGCGCTGGTCTCGCGCACCCACTTCGCCCGCTGGCTGGTGGAAACCGGCACCTGCACCGACACCGGCGCGGTGTTCCGCCGTTTCCTCACCGAAGGCAAGCCCGGCTTCGTGCCGCACCAGTGGGCCGGCCTGGGCGAGGCGGTGCGCTGGATCACCCAGGCCGGCGGCGTGGCGGTGATCGCGCACCCCGGGCGCTACAAGTTCAGTGTCAATGAAGAGTACGCGCTGTTCTCCGAGTTCAAGGCCCATGGCGGCCAGGGTGTCGAAGTGCTGACCGGCAGCCACGGCCAGGCCGACACCGCCAAGTACATCGCCATGGCGCAAGAGTTCAGCCTGCTGGCCTCGCGT
>JBBRVT010000741.1:0-1806 GCA_038246615.1 Burkholderiales bacterium | reverse complement strand
TTGGCGCAGCCGGTTTGAATGGCGCCGGGCTGACGGGGCTGGACTTGCTGGGCGGCGCAGTGAACGTGGCAGGTACGGTGAACCTGCCCGACGCCGGCACCACGGTGTACGTGGTGGCAGGCCCGAACCAGGTGAACTACGCCACCCTGGCGGCCACGGCCCGCCCGCGCGGTGATGGGCATGGCGGCAACACCGTCGACATCGGCAGCGCCGGTGGGCTCTATGCCGACCGCATCTTTGTGCTCAGCACCGAGGCTGGGCGGGGGGTGCGGCAGGTGGGCACACTGCAGGCGCGCGACGGTGCCCTCAGCATCGACGCCTTCGGCCAGGTGACGCTGGGCGGCCGCACCGAGGCCACCACCGGCGCCGTGGCTATCAGCAGCAGCGGCAACATCGACGCCAGCGCAGCCCACGTGCGCGCTGGCACCCTGGCCCTGTTGCAGGCCCAGGGCAACCTCACGCTGGCGGGCAGCAGCAGCGTGTTGGGCGGCGATGTCTTTGCCAGTGCGGGCGGCAACTTGCTGGCCGGCCCAGGCACCCTGCTGGACGCCACGCGCAGCGTGGACCTGGCCGGCAACACCGAGTTGACCTTGCAGGCCACGCGCATCACCGCCGGCACCGATGTCACCCTGTCAGCCACCGGCGACCTGACGCTGGCGCCGCAGATGACTGAAACGAATACGCCCATCAGCGGTGGCACACGGACGGACAAGCGTTATGCCCGCACCGACATCACGGCAGGCGGGGGCTTCACCGGCACCTCCAGAAGCGGCCTGCTGACGCTGGACGGCGCACAGGTGGCGGCCAATGGCGGCGGGGTGGCCTTGCAGGGCGCCAACGTGGTGCTGCTGGCGCGCAAAGACCTGACCGAAGAGAACACCGTCAGCGGCGGCTGGACACGCCGGCCCAGCACCGAAACGCCTGTGGGCGTGCGGGTGTGGGCCGATGGCGCGGTGTCGGTGCTGGCCAGCGGCCAGGGCGTTGACGAAGGTGAGCTGTTTGCCACGGGCGCGCTGATTGAAAGCAATAACGGCCATGTCTCGCTGTTGGCCGCCAAGAACATGAGCATCGCCAACGACACCACCACCGACCGGGTGTTTGAGTCTTTCTACGAAGTCAAGCGCCGCCTGTTCAGCCGCCGTGTGACAACGGCGCTGCGCACCTCGGTGGACGAAACAGTGCAGCCCAGCGTGATCAGCGGGCGCAGCGTCTCATTGGCCGCCGGCGGACAGCTGGATCTGGTGGCGAGTTCGGTGCTGGCCGACGGTGCCGTGGGCCTGCATGCCGATGCCGACCTGAACCTGCTCTCGGCGGCCGAACACGACCTGGCCTACAGCGAACGCACAGTGCGGCGCAGTGGCATCTTCGGCAACGGCGGCCTGTCCATCACCATCGGCAACCGCAGCAGCACCAACATCAGTTCGTCCGAGCAAAGTTTGCAGCACGGCGCCAGCGTAGGCAGCCTGGCCGGCGACATCCTGGCCACGGCTGGCGGCCAGTACCTGCAGCTGTCCAGCGACCTGACTGCACCGCAAGGTGACGTTCATATCGCTGCACAGAATGTGGCCTTGCGCACTGCGCCCAACACCACCAGCGTGATGAACCTGGTGCGCCAGCGCCAGAGCGGCATCACGCTCAGCGCCAGCCACCCCGTGGTGCAGGCCTTGCAAACCGTGGACGAGATGACCAAGCTGGCCAAGCGCACCGACAACGGGCGCTACCAGGCGCTGGGCTTGATGACGGCGGGGCTGACGATCTACAACCTGTACCGCGACTCGAACAGAACCGCTCTGGAAGCAGCCAACC
>JBBRVT010000740.1:0-1806 GCA_038246615.1 Burkholderiales bacterium | reverse complement strand
TCGGCCTCGCTGATCGCACCGACGGCGATGGTGGCGATGCCGGCCTCTTGCCGGATGCGGTCGGCGAACGGCACCTGGTACATGCGGCCGTAACCGGGCTTCTGAGCGGCACTGACCTGGCCCGACGAGCAGTCGATCATGTCGGCGCCGGCTGCTTTGAACGCACGGGCCATCGCCACCGCGTCGTCGGGCGTGGTGCCGCCGTCCACCCAGTCATGCGCCGAGATGCGCACCGACAGCGGCCGCTCGGCCGGCCAGGCGGCACGCACCGCTGCCAGCACCTGCAGCGGGTAGCGCAGGCGGTTCTGCAGGCTGCCGCCATAAGCGTCGCTGCGCCGGTTGGTCAGCGGCGAGAGAAAGGCCGACAGCAGGTAGCCGTGGGCGCAGTGCAGTTCCAGCCAATCGAAGCCCGCATCGGCGGCCCGGCGGGTGGCGGCCACATGGTCGGCCAGCACCTGCTGCATGTCGGCCTCGGTCATGGCGCGTGGCACCTGCCCACCTGAAAGATCGGGCAGGTCGGGCAGATACGGCACGGCGGAGGCCGCCAGCAGCGGCCAGTTGCCGGCGGCCAGCGGCTGGTCGGCGCCGGCGCCGTCCCAGGGCGCGTTGGTCGACCCCTTGGGACCGGCGTGGCCGATCTGCATGCCGATGGCGGCATCGGACTCGGCATGCACGAAGCGCACGATGCGCGCCCAGGCATCACGCTGGGCGTCGGTCCACAGGCCGGGGCAGCCTGGGGTGATGCGCGCATCGGCCGAGGTGCAGGTCATCTCGGCCATCACCAGCGCTGCGCCGCCCAGCGCGCGGGCGCCCAGGTGCATCAGGTGCCAGTCGCCGGGCAGGCCGTCCACGGCCATGTACTGCGCCATCGGCGAGACCACCACGCGGTTCTTCAGCGTGAGGCCGCGCACGGTGTAAGGCGTGAACATCGGCGGCGGCGCGGGCTGGTTGTCGGCCACGGCCAGCCCGGCGCGGCGGGCAAACCAGCGCTCGAAGCCGCCCAGCCAGGCGGCGTCGCGCAGGCGCAGGTTCTCGTGGCTGATGCGCTGGCTGCGGGTGAGCATGCTGTACATGAACTGCGGGCCGTCGAGCTGGTCACAGTAGCGCTCGCCGCACACCTCGAACCAGGCCATCGCGTTCCAGGCGGCGTTCTGCAGCCGCAGCACGTCGATATTGCGCAGCGCCTGGTAGCGCTGCAGCACCTCGGGCAGGCTGCCGGCGCCATGGCCGGCGGCATGCAGCAGGCCGGCCAGCTCGATCGCATCTTCGATGGCCAGCTTGGTGCCCGAACCGATGGCGAAATGTGCGGTGTGCACCGCGTCGCCCATCAGCACCACCTGGCTGCGGCCGTTGAAGAACGACCACTGCGCGCAGGTGACGCGCTGGAAGTTCAGCCAGGCCGAGCCGCGCAGATGGCGCGCATTGCTCAGCAGCGGCTCGCCTTGCAGATTGCCAGCGAACAGGCGCTCGCAGAAGGCGATGGATTCGTCGGTGGTGGCCTGGTCCAGCCCGTGGGCCAGCCACACCGACTCCGGGCATTCGACGATGAAGGTGGAGGTGTGGGCGTCGAACTTGTAGATATGCGCCTGGAACCAGCCGTGCGCGGTCTTCTCGAACAGGAAGGTGAAGGCGTCGTACTGCCGGCGCGTGCCCAGCCAGATGAAACGGTTGGGCCGGGTGACGATGTCGGGCCGGAAGACATCAGCATGCGCGCTGCGCACCCGGCTGTTGATGCCGTCGCTGGCGATGACCAGGTCGGCGTCCGGGTAGTCGGCGTCAGGGGCTTGGTCGGAACTGCCGGCTTCG
>JBBRVT010000739.1:0-1809 GCA_038246615.1 Burkholderiales bacterium | reverse complement strand
TGGAAGATCTGGTAGGTGAGCAGCAGCGCCAGCACCAGGGCAAGTGCCGCACGCAAGGTGGACTCGACCACCGACCAGTCCTGCACGCGCTGGTACAGCCCGGAGGCGCTGTTGATCACGAACAGGCCCGCCGCCAGAGAGACCACCTGCGCCCCTGCCATCGGGATCGCCAGCTTGACGCTTTCAGCCTGGACCAGCACCACGCCCGCCAACGCCAGCAGCGACAGCAGAAAGTCGAAGGCGACCCTGCGCAGCGTCCGTTCGTGGAAGTAGTGGTTGAACAACCTGACCATGGAATTCTCCTGACAGGGCACGGCCGGGGTCTGGCCATGCCCTATGCAACCCGTGCGCCACACGCAGCCCCGGTCTGGGACGCTGCCACGCAGGTCAACCGGGTCGTCTGACTGTAAGCACCGCGACGGCGTCTGTGCAATCCCGCTGGTCCGGGGGCTCTGCGACCGATCTCACGGCGCCGGCGGATTGTTGCATCGGCGGCGGCGCCGGTGGCGGCTGCACCGCATGCAGGTCGATGTGGGTGCCGCTGGTCTGCAGCGCCACCACGCAGCGCTGCCAGGCGGCGTCGGGTGCGGGCACGGCGAAGCCATAGAACACCTGGCCGCCCGCTTCATGCCGGCGCACCGCCGTGGCCTCGGCCAGCGCGGTCTCGTTCTCGCCCAGGTCGACCTCGACCCAGCCGCGCGTGCCCTCGGGCAGCGGCAAGGTGCATTCGGCCTGGAAGCCGTGCAGCGACAGCTCGATCACCTGCAGCGGAAAGCACAGGCAGGTGTCGTAGGAGCGCACCGACAACCGCGCCGGGCAGCGGATCGAGAAGCGCTGGTGCTGGCGCAGCGACATCAGCGCGTCGGCGCCCTGCGACGGCGCCGGCAGCACGGCGCGGTAGTCGGGATGGTCGTAGATCGATTGCAGCAGCAGGCGCTGGCGGTCGTTGAGCGACTGGAACACCTGGGTGCGCCGGTTGAAGAAGTGGTCCATCATCGCCGGCGTCAGCACCGGGTCGTTGGTGGTGAAGAAGCGGCGGCTGGGCACCCGGATGTTGGCCAGGCGGGTCTCGACGAAGTAGCGCGACAGGTTCTTGCGTGCCCGTTTGTGGGCATAGGCCTGGCGGAAGACCTCGGGCGCGTGCAGCAGGTCCAGCGTGGCGCCCACCGCCGGTGCGCCGTTGGCGAAGTCGTAGTTGTCGACCACCCGCGCCTGCAGACGCTCGAAGAACAGCAGCGACTCGTACATCTCGATCTTGTTCGGGTTGACCGCGATCACGATGTGCCGGGTGTCGAAGTACTGGCGGCAGTACCCGTACATGAACTTCATCAACGGGAACAAGATGCGCCCGCCGGTCGCACGGAAGCGCCTGTCGATCGCCAGCGCCGAGATCTCGGCGATTTTGCCGGTCTTTGAGCGCACCTGGCCTAAATTGAAGACCGATTGCAGCGGGAAGCCGAAAACGCCTTCGCGGATGATCGAGATCGTGCCGACCACCTGGCCGTCCCACTTGGCGCACAGCGTGGTGGTGGTGGGCAGGGCGTGGTAGATCGTCACCCGCAGCCCCGACGGGTCGGGCTGCATGAAGCCGGCCGCCACGTAGGCGTCGTGCAGGATGCGAAAGCAGGCCTCCAGCTCGTCCTGGGTGTCGGCGATCTTCAGCTCCAGCCGGGCGCTGGGCGCGTCGTCGCAGTCGATCAGGCTGCGAAAGAGCGTGAAGCGCAGGCGGCGTGGCAACAGGGCCAGCGCTGCGCGCGCGGCCTGGTGCAGCAACTGGCGGGAAATCGAGGCCAGGGAACGTTTCATGGG
>JBBRVT010000738.1:0-1814 GCA_038246615.1 Burkholderiales bacterium | reverse complement strand
CGCGCCGCTGCGCTGTGGTCCGCCAGCAGCCACCCCCAAGGCCTGCACCAGCCTTGTGGCCTGCTGCGCGACCTGCTGTTCTGGCACCACGGCGTGAAAGACAGCGACACGCAGGCGCAAGCGCAGGAGAAGTTCGCAGCGGCACTGGCGCCGATCTTCGGCGAGAAGGCAGACGAACAAACGGCACTGCTGGGCCAGCTGATCGGCCTGGACTACAGCGCCAGCCCCTTCATCGCAGGCATCCTGCGCGACGGCAAACAACTGCGCGCTCGCGGCTTCCATGCCTGGGCCGAATACCTGCGCCTGCAAGCCGCGCAGCAGCCCCTGGTGCTGGTGCTGGACGACCTGCAATGGGCCGACGACGAATCACTGAACGCCATCGGCCATCTGGTGGCTGTGGGTGCCGCGCTGCCGGTGGTGCTGCTGTGCGGCGCCCGGCCCGAACTGCTGCAGCGCCGGCCCGACTGGGGCGCGGCCTGGCCCACGCACCAGACCCTGACACTCGCACCGCTGGCCACCGAAGCCGGTGACGCGCTGGCCCGGGCCCTGCTGCAGCGCATGGCAGAGCCGTCGCCACAGCTGCAAACGCTGCTGTCCAGCCAGGCTGCGGGCAATCCGTACTACATGGAAGCGCTGCTGCAGATGCTGGTAGACCGCAGCGTGATCCAGACCGAGGGTGAGCACTGGCGGTTGCAAGAAGACCGGCTGCAGAACCTTCAAGTGCCCCCCACGCTGGTGGGCGTGCTGCAGGCCACGCTGGACGCGCTGGCAGCCGGCGAGCGGCAGAGCTTGCAGCAGGCCAGTGTGGTCGGCGCCCAGTTCTGGGACGACGCACTGGCCGCCATCAACCCGCAGGCACCCGCGCACCTGCCCGCACTCGCCCGGCGCGAGTTGGCCCTGGCGCAACTGCAAAGCGCGTTCGACCGCACGCAGGAGTACGCCTTCCGCCACCACCTGCTGCACCAGGTGACTTACGGCACCGTGCTCAAGCCCGACAAGCGTGAAGGCCACCACCGCGCCGCGCTGTGGCTGCAGGCCCGCAGCGCCGGTCGCGAGGCCGAAATGGCCGGCCAGATGGCAGAGCACTTCGAGCGCGCGGGGGTCACCGAGCGCGCCATCCACTACTGGACGCAAGCCGCCGAAGATGCGTCGCGGCGCCAGGCCGACACCTCCGCCCTGGTCCAAGCCGGGCGTGCCCTGGCGCTGGACGACGGCACCGACCTGCAGCGCCAGGTGCGGCTGCACCGGGTGCGCGCCGCCGTGTTCTTGCGTGCCGGGCAGGCGGCAGAGCACGCCGACGCGGTGCACACCCTGGAGTCGCTGGCGGACCGGCTCGACGACGACGTGCTGCGCCTGGCGGTGGCCAATGACCACATGTGGCGCCTGTGCCTCGACACGCGTTTCGACGAAGCGGTGCAACTCGGTGAACGCCGCCTGGCCCAGGCCGAGGCGCGCGCCTCCGCGGATGCGGCCCGCGTGCACAACGTGATGTTCGTGGCGCTCAGCCGCCTGGGCCGCTTTGACGAAGCCCTGGCCCATGCAGAGCAGGGTTTGCAGCAAGCGCACGCCGCCGGCGATCTGCTCACCCAGGGTGCGATCAACAACAACATCGCCGTCAACCACCTGAACGCGAACCGCGTGCTGCAGGCGCAGGATTGCCTGGTGCGTGCGCTGCAAGCCTACAACGCGGCGGGCAGCCGCAACGGGGCGGTCACGGTCTACAACAACCAGGCCGTCGCGGAAGAGGCGCTGTGCCAGTACGAACGCGCGCGGGACCTGCTGCTGCAGACGGTGCAGGTCTGCCAGGAGATCGG
>JBBRVT010000737.1:0-1822 GCA_038246615.1 Burkholderiales bacterium | reverse complement strand
GGCCCAGCGGGCGCTGCACCGCCACCTCGGCCATGAAGGCCTCGGTGGCCGGCTTGCCGAACAGCGCGAAGCGCTGCTCGACATGGGCACGGGCCTGGCGCTGCAGCCGCGCACGGGCGGCGGCCAGGGTCTGGCGCAACGCCGTGGCGTCGGCGTCCAGGTCGCCTTCGGCCGGCTCGCTGCCGGGCTGCAGCCGCTGCTCCAGTTTGCGCACACCCATGGCATCCAGCAGCTGGCGCGTCAGGTAGGCGGTCTGGGATGCGAAGCGGATGTCGTCCACCTTGGCTGCCTGCCCGGCGCGCTGCAAGGCGGCGGCCATGGCGCCGGGCTGGCCGGCAGCGTCCTGCTCGGCCAGGTCGAGCAGCGCGTCGATGTCTGCGTCGCCGGTGCGCGGGCTGTCCGCGCCTTTGCCCTGGCCGCTGTCGGGCTGGTCTGCCGCTTGATCGGCTGCGGCCGCGCGCTCGGGCAGCGGTGCGCGGAAGTACAGCTCGAACACCTCGTCGCAGAGCGCCTTCTCTTCTTCCGATTTGGCCAGCGCCACCGCCAGCGACGCCTTCAGCGTGTCCCGGTCGGCATAGCCCACCAGGGCCACGGCGCGGGCAGCGTCGATCGCCTCGGCCACCGAGGACTCGGCTCCGGCGGCGCGCAGCGCGCGCACGAAGCCGGCCAGCTGGCTGTCGATGCCTTGCATGCTGCGGTGGTGGCTGGGGTCGGGCCGTGTCAGGCCGTCGCCCTGGCCGCCTGCAGTGCCGCCTGGGTCAGCTGGCCCAGCTGGCCCTGCACTTCCTGGATGTCGGTCTCGCGCTTGAGCAGCACGTTCAGCGTGTCGCGCACCATGGCCTCGTCCAGCGCGTCGGCATGCAGCAGCAGCAGGGTGCGGGCCCAGTCGACCGACTCGGCCATCGACGGCGGCTTGCGGATGTTCTGCACCCGCAGCAGCTGGATGAAGCCCACCAGCTGCGCCAGCAGCGCCTGCGGCAGGCCGGGCACGCGGGCGCGCAACACCTTCTGCTCCAGCACCATGTCGGGGTAGCCGATGTGCAGGTGCAGGCAGCGGCGCTTGAGCGCATCACCCAGCTCGCGGGTGTTGTTGGAGGTGAGGATGACCAGCGGCGGCACCTGCGCAGAGATGGTGCCGATCTCGGGGATGGTCACCTGGTAATCGGCCAGCACCTCCAGCAGCAGGGCCTCGAACGACTCTTCGCTCTTGTCGATCTCGTCGATCAGCAGCACGCTGCCGCCGGTCTGCTCCATCGCCTGCAGCAGCGGGCGGGGCTGCAGGAATTCACGCGAGAAGAACATGTCCTGGAAGCTGGTCAGCTTGCTGAAGGCGCCCTGCAGGCTGTCACTGTCCCCGATCAGATGGCCGATCTTCTCTTTCAGGATCTGGGTGTAGAGCAGCTGCTTGCCGTACTTCCATTCATACAGCGCGCGGCTGTCGTCCAGGCCTTCGTAGCACTGGAGGCGGATCAGCGCGAAGTGCAGCGCCTTGGCGGCCGAAACCGCCAGGTCGGTCTTGCCCACACCGGCCGGGCCTTCGATCAGCACCGGCTTGCGCAGGTGGTGGGCCAAGTACACCGCCGTGGCGATGGGCCGGGTGGCGATGTAGCCCACGCTGGCCAGGGTGGCGGTGACGGCGTCGATCGAAGCGAGGCCAGGCGGTGTGGTGAATTCAGCGGGCACGGCAAGCCAGAGTGAAGCGGGTAGGCTGGCCAGTGTCAGGGCGGGCCCGGGGCCCGACTGTTCCGGCCGTGACACCTGCTGCCGGGCGCGGCATGGAAGATGGCGCGGGGTTTCTGTACCGCAACGCTTCCGATCAGGC
>JBBRVT010000736.1:0-1833 GCA_038246615.1 Burkholderiales bacterium | reverse complement strand
CTCCACCAGCATCTGCAGCCGCTCGATGCCGGCCACCTTGCTGACCGCCGGGGGCACCGGCGGGTACAGCGTCACCGCAGCGCCACCGGGCAGCGCGGCGGCCAGGGTTGCAGCCTGCTGCAACCAGGCCAGCGCGACAGCAGCGTCGCGTGACTCGGCGCGCAGCAGCGCCAGGTGGCTGTAGGGCGGCAGGCCGGCGGCCTCGCGTTCGGCCAGCTGGCTGGTGGCAAAGGCCGCGAAGTCGTGCCGCTTCAAGGCTGCGTACAGCGGGTGCTGCGGGTGCCATGTCTGCACCCACATCTCACTGCGGCCGGCGGCATCGGCGTCGCGCCCGGCGCGGCCGCCGGCCTGCATCAACAGCGCAAACAACCGCTCGGGCGCGCGGAAGTCACTGGCGAACAGCGCGCTGTCGGGGTTGACGGCCACCACCAGGGTGATGCGGCGGAAGTCATGCCCCTTGGTCACCATCTGCGTGCCCACCAGCACGTCCACCTCACCGGCATGCACCTCCGCCAGCCGGGCTTCCAGGTTGCCCTTGCCGCGCGCGGTGTCGGCGTCCAGCCGGGCGATGCGGGCGCCGGGCAGCAACTCGGCCAGCTGCTCTTCCAGCTTCTCGGTGCCTCGGCCGATGGCGGCGATGTCGAGGTTGCCGCAGTCGGGACAGGCGCGCGGCACCCGCTCGGTGAAGCCGCAGTGGTGGCAGCGCAGCGTGCGCTCGCCCTTGTGGAAGACGCGCCAGGCGCTGCAGTGCGGGCAGCCGCTCTTCCAGCCGCAATCGGCGCAGTGCAGCACCGGCGCATAGCCGCGGCGGTTGAGGAAGACCAGGCTCTGCTCGCCGGCGGCCAGGCGCTGGCGCAGGCTGTCCAGCACCGGCGGCGCCAGCACCGGGCTCTGGCCGTGCAGGCGCGGCAGCACGCCCATGTCGAACAGCCGCACCTGCGGCAGCGCGCCGCCGCCCACGCGCGCATCCAGCGCCAGGCGCTGGTAGCGCTGGCGCGGGCCCGGCAGCGCGTGCTGCCAGGTTTCCAGCGACGGCGTGGCCGAGCCCAGGATCACCGGCACCCGCTCCAGGTGGCCGCGGTAGACCGCCAGATCACGCGCCGAGTAGCGCGCACCCTCCTGCTGCTTGTAGGACGGGTCATGCTCCTCGTCGACGACGATCAGCCCCAGCCGCGGCAGCGGCGCGAACACGCCCAGGCGCGTGCCCAGCACGATGTCGGCACGGCCGAGGTGGGCCATCAGCCAGTGGCGCAGCCGCTGCACCGGAGTCAGGCCGCTGTGCAGGCTGACCAGCCGGTGCTGCGGAAAGCGCGCCGCAAAGCGCGCCTCCAGCTGCGGCGTGAGGTTGATCTCGGGCACCAGCACCAGCGCCTGCCGACCGGCGGCCAGCACCTGTTCGGCCGCATGCAGGTAGACCTCGGTCTTGCCGCTGCCGGTGACGCCGTGCAGCAACAGCGGCGCCGGACGCGGCGTAGCGCCGGCCTGGGTGAAAGCGGTGTGGAAGGCCGCCAGCGCGGCCTGCTGCTCCAGCCCCAGCTGCGGGCGCTGCACCGGCGCGGCCGGCAGCGTGCCGGTGGGCGATGGCGCGGCGTCCAGCTTCTTCAGCAGCCGTGCCAGGCGCGTCGACAGGCCCGGGACATCGAGCTTGCGCAACTCGGGCGGCAACACCGACAGCGCCAGCTCACCCACGCTGCGCTGGTAGTAGCTGGCGGCAAAGTCGACCAGGGCCAGCCAGGCGGGTGCCATCGGCGGCAGATCGCTGAACACCTCGCCCACCGGCCGCAGCACCGGTGCCACGTCGCCCGGCAGCGTGCCAGGTGTGGTGCCCGGTGT
>JBBRVT010000735.1:0-1833 GCA_038246615.1 Burkholderiales bacterium | reverse complement strand
GCCCAGGTTGGCCAGCCAAGCCAGCTGGCCTGACTCATACCAGTTGCGCAGCGGCGACAGCTCTTGCGGCATACCAAAGCTGCGGCCACTGCCCTGGCCGGCGCTGGTGATGGCTTGCAGCTTGTTGGCGGCCCAGGCCAGTTCACCACGGGCCGTGGCATAGCTGGCGTAATTGCCGGCGTCGGTGGGCACCAGCCAGTTGTGGCTGTCGTTGCCGCCGGCCAGGTACAGGCACACCAGGGCCTTGTAGCCGTCGTTGGTGGCGGCGGCGCGGGCTTGGCTTGCGGCCAGTGCGCCCAGGCCGGCAAGATGTGTAGCCAGCGGCAGGCTGAAGCGCTGGCCCAGCGGATGGGCGGCTGCCGCCGCCAGGCCGGTGGCGGCGCGCAAGAAAGATCGGCGGGATGCGGTCATGGTGGTGGCTCAGGGCTGAGACAGAAATTCGGGCGAGGCCAGCGTCAAGAAAACGGCGGCGCGTGCGCGATAAGCGGCGGCGGTGGCGCCGGGGCTTACGCTGCTGACGGTGTCCAGGATGGCCTGGCGCAGCGTGGCTGACATGCGCCCGCCCAGCAGCAGCAGGTTCAGGTGGTCGGCCAGCGCGCCCAGGTTGCCGCTGTCGGCCAGCGCGCCCAGCGCCGCATGGTCTACCGCCACATCGTTGGCGCTGCCGGTCCAGCCCAGGCCGTTGCCGGCCATGGCCTCGGCGCTGTTGATCCAGGCCGCCACGGTAGATTCATTGACGATCTGAAACTCGGGCGCGGTGGCCTTGGCCGCGGCAAAGCCGGTGCCCGGCGGCACATAGCCTGGCCTGTAGTAGTTGAATACCGACGGCGCGTGCAGCGCGCGCTGGCCCGAACTGTCCAGCTCCCAGGCCATCATGTACTGGCCGCTGGCGCTCTTGGCATCCAGCGCGCGCATCCAGTGCGCTACGCGCAGAACAGGCTCACGCAGCTTGCCAAAGCCGGCGGGCGGCGCGTTGCGGGCCTCGTTGTCCAGCAGGATGGCGCGCACCACGGCGGCCAGATCACCGCGCACGCCGCTGCCGTTGTTGTTGAACACCGCCGCCACCCGCGCCACATAGGCCAGGCTGGGCTGGCTGGTGACCAGCCGCTGGATCAACTGGCGGCCGATGAACGGGCCCACGTTGGGGTGGTTGAACAGCGCGTCCAGTGCCTGCTTCAGATCAGCCTGCGCTGTGCCGCCAGCGGCGATGTTCACCGCCCAGGGCTTGCCGGCAAACAGCGGCTTGGCGGCCGTGCTGTGCTGGCCGGGGTAGGCCTTCATCGCCAGCAGGTCGATGCGTTGGTCGGTGCCGGCGCTGGTGTCGGGGCTGCCCCAGCGGAACTTGCTGTCGGTCAGCTCGTTGTCGGCAAAGGCCCAGCTCCAGCCGGTAAACACCTTGGCCATCGCCATCACGTCGGCGTTGTTGTAGGTCTCGATGGCCTTGCCGCTGCTGTCTTGCTTGGCGCTGCCGTCGTTGTTCAGCTCATGCAGGCCGATGCTGAACAACTGCATCACCTCGCGCGCAAAGTTCTCGTCAGGCATCCGGCCGCTGGCGGCGTCTTCCTTGCGGTTGCGCATGTGCGACAAATAGATGCCCATCGCCGGGCTCAGGGCCATGTCTTCCAGCAGCGCGCGGTAGTTGCCGAAGGCGTGCTGGTTCAGCAAATCGTGGTAGCGGGCCACCGCGCGGGCTTGATGCCACAGGTTGCTGTCCACTTGCGACACCATGAATATCTGGTGCAGCGCAAAGGCCACCCGCTTGCGCAGCTGGTCGGGCGCGGTGGCTGCGGTCTGCCAAAAGGCCTGGCCGACCCAGTTGGGTGTGTAGCTGGC
>JBBRVT010000734.1:0-1836 GCA_038246615.1 Burkholderiales bacterium | reverse complement strand
GCACTGATGTCGGACATGACGAGCCGGCATTCGGCCCCGCTGTCGGCCCCGCTGTCTGTCCCGCTGTCTGTCCCACTGCCGGCCCGCACCGCCTTGACCAGCACCCAGCGTGGCACAGCGCCTGGTTGCAGGGCGTCCTGCAGCGCCAGCTCGCAGGTCTGCGGCGTGTCGCTGTCGAAGACCCGCTGCAGGAAGGGGTTGAAAGCGCGCCGGTCGGCATCGTCGAGGAAGGCGGCAAAGCGCTTGCCGGCCAATCGGCCGCGTTCGGCGCCCAGCAGGCCGGCGCCGGCCAGGTTGGCCTGCAAGATGGTGCCGGCACGGTCGAGCGTGACATAGCCGACCGGGGCAAAGTCGTAGAGCTCGGTGTAGCGCGCGACCTCGGTTTCGAGCGCGTCCCGCGTGCGCTGCAGTTCCTGGTTCTGCAGCTCGAGTTCAACCTGGTGGACTTGCAGCGCGTGCAGCAAGCGCGCTTCGGCCACGCCGCGCAACGCGGCAGTTGACGGCGGCGTATCGACGCCCGCCAGCGCGCCTGCCGGCTGTTGAGCCGCCTTGCGGGCCTTCGGCCTGGCGCCCGTCGGACGGCCCGGTGTGCTCATGGCGCGGGCCGCCGGCCGGCCGACAAGCCGCGTTTGGCCAGCACGTCGGCGCGCGCCTGGCGCAGTTCTGCGGTCTGCGCGCCGAGGCGTTCTTCCAGCACCGCCAGCGCTGCCTGCAGCAGGCCTTCCAGGGTGTGCGCAGCATCCAGCGATGCGCCCTGGTCGGCAAAGCGGCCCTGCAGCACGGCCAGGGCCTCGCGCAGCATGGCCTCCAGCGCCTTGGAGACGCTGATGTCGGTGAAGGTGGTCACCACGCCGTCGATGCGGTGGTCTTGCGTGCGGTGGGGCATGGTGCGCACCCGCGACCAGCGCCCGTCGTGGGTGGGCAGCTTCACTTCGATGGGAACCCGGGTGCGCAGCACGTCGCGCGCGTGGTCGGTCAGCAGCGGGGCGTCGAACCCGCTGCCCAGGTCGGTGATGGGCCGGCCAGCGTCGCCGGGAATCAGCGTGCTGAGGCTGGCGGCCTGGGTGGTGAAGCGCCGCACCTGCAGGTCGTTGTCGAGAAACAGCGTGGCGATGTCGGTGCTGTTGAGCAGCTTGCTGATGTCGTCGCTGGCCAGGGTCAGCTCGCCGACCTTGGATCGGAGCTCTCGGTTGACGGTGTGCAGCTCTTCGTTCATCGACTGCATTCCTTCCTTCGAGGTGGTCAGCTCTTCATTCATGCGCTGCAGTTCTTCGTTGGTCGATTCGAGCTCTTCTTGCCAGGCCTGCATCTCGGCGCGGGCGGCCAGCAGTTCTCCGCGTGCCCGTTCGGTCTCTTCGGCCTGCCACGCCTTGCCCGGCGCTGTGCCTGGCGCTGTGCCTGGTGCTTTGGCCGGTGCAGCGCCCGGGGTTGCGACCGCCGCCGCCACGTCGGTCCACACCACCAGCACCATGCCACGCAGCGCGGCCGGCGCAGTCAGCGGCTGCACGGTGACGTCGACCGCATGGCTGCCGCCGATGCTGCCGACCCGCAGGCCTTTCGACTCCACCGCCACCTGCTGGCGACCGGCGTGCGCAAAGGCGCCGACCAACGGGCCGGCCAGACCTTCGCGGGCGATTGCGAACAGTTTCAGGTTGGCCCCGCCGGTGGCCGGCTCCAGGTACTTGCCGGCCTTGGCACTGCTGTAGACCAGGTCGCCGCGGGCGGTGGGCCGGGCTGTGGAATGCAGGCCCGCCGGCGTGCTGCTGCACGAAGGCCGACGGAAACGCGACCAGGTCGGGCGGCAGCACGTTGGGCTTGCGCCAGCAGATGCGGTTC
>JBBRVT010000733.1:0-1844 GCA_038246615.1 Burkholderiales bacterium | reverse complement strand
TGAGTACACTTGCGCGCCATCCAGTGCAGCCTTCAAATCATGCAGCTTGTTCGGATCGGTTTCCTCGGCCAGCAGCGTGACACGGTAGTAGTCCTGAAAAGCAAAGGTGATCGTCTCACTGTTGTTCTGGAAGTCGAGCACGAAGCAGTCATGCTTCTGCGGATGCGCCCGGTTCAGCCGCGACAGCGTCTGCACGGCCTTCACGCCCGACAAGGCCTTGTCGACGTACATCGTGTGCAGCAGCGGCTCGTCGTAGCCGGTCTGAAACTTGTCTGCGCAGATCAAGAAGCGGTAGGGGTCGTCCTGGATCTTGTCGGCGATGTCCTTGCTCGGGAAGCCATTGAGCGACGCCTCGCTCACCTTGATGCCGCCGAACTCATGCTCGCCCGAGAACGCGACGATGGCCTGGTACGGGCTCTTGCGCTCCTGCAGGTAAGTCTTCATCGCGTGGAAATACTGCACCGCACGCTCGATGCCGCTGGTCACCACCATCGCCCTGGCCTGCCCGCCGATCTTGGCCGTAGCCAGCACCTGCTCGTGGAAGTGATCGACCATGATCTCGGCTTTCAGCTTGATCGCGTGGTCGTGGCTCTCCACATAGCGGCGCAGCTTCTTCTTGGCCCTCTTGGTGTCGAACTCCGGGTCATCCTCGATCTTCTTGATCAGCTTGTAGTAGCTGTCCACCGGCACGTAGTTCGCCAGCACGTCGAGGATGAAGCGCTCTTGCACCGCCTGCTTCATGCTGTAGTGGTGGAACGGTCGGTGTTTCACTTTGCCTTCGGCGTCGGCCGGCAGCGGCTCGCCAAACATCTCCAGCGTCTTGTTCTTCGGCGTGGCAGTGAAGGCGAAGTAGCTGGCGTTGGTCAGCATCTTGCGTGCGGCCATGCGGGCTTCCAGCGCCGCGTTCACCACATCTTCGGCATCGCGTTCCTGGTCGTCGCTGGCCGCTTCGGTGTCAGCGCCCTCCCCCAGCGCGTTGCCGAGTGCTCGACCCATTGCCGCCGAGGTCTTGCCGCCCTGCCCTGAATGCGCCTCGTCGATGACGATGGCGAAGCGCTTGTCGCCGACGGCGCCAATCTCGTCCAGCACCCAGGGGAACTTCTGCACCGTGGTGACGATGATCTTCTTGCCCTGCTCGATGAACCGGCGCAGATCGCCCGAGTGCTCGGCATGGCCCACCGTGGCGCCCACCTGCATGAACTGCCGAATCGTCTTCTGGATCTGGTCGTCAAGGATGCGGCGGTCGGTGATGACGATGACCGAATCGAACACCTCCTTGCCATCGACTTTGACGCCAATGAGCTGGTGCGCCAGCCAGGCAATCGAGTTCGACTTGCCGCTGCCGGCCGAGTGCTGGATCAGGTAGCGCCGGCCGGCGCCGTGCATGCGCACATCGGCCAGCGCCTGCCGCACCACGCCCAGTTGGTGATAGCGCGGGAAGACCTGGCTGCGCTTCTTCTTGCCGGTCTTCGGGTGCTTGACCTCAACGATCTGGGCGTAGTTCTCCAGGATGTCGGTCAAGCCTGCCGGCGTCAGCATCTCTTTCCAGAGGTAGTCGGTCTTCAGGCCGTGCAGGTTGGGCGGGTTGCCGGCGCCATCGTTGTGGCCCATGTTGAACGGCAGAAACCACGAGGCCTTGCCTTTCAGTTCGGTGCACATGCGCACCTCGGCATCGTCCACCGCAAAGTGCACCACACAGCGGCCAAACTCGAACAGCCGTTCGCGCGGGTCGCGGTCGCGCCGGTACTGCTCCACGGCGTCTTCAACCGTCTGCTTGGTCAGGCTGTTCTTCAGCTCGAAGGTGGCGATGGGCAGGCCGTTGATGAACAGGCCCAGATCAAGCG
>JBBRVT010000732.1:0-1853 GCA_038246615.1 Burkholderiales bacterium | reverse complement strand
GGCTCTGGGTCGATGTCGCGCAGTTTTCGGTATAGCGACCGCTCGCTGATGCCGAGCTTGCGTGCCAGCTCGGCGCGGCTGCCACGGTGGGCCTTGAGTTGCGCCTGTAACGCTGCTCGCTCCACGCTGCGCAGTGAAGCGTCCTCTGCCAGCGCGGGCAACCCATCAGCTGGTGCAGCAGCCAGGGCGCGACGTCCATTCGACGGCACGTCGGTGCCCAGCGCGCGCTCGACGTGCAGGGGCTCGATCGTGGCCCCGTCCGCCAGCAGCGATGCGCGCTCCAGCACGTTGCGCAGTTCGCGCACATTGCCGGGAAACGGGTGGCGCGCCAGAAGGGCCAGCGCCCCGGCGGACAGCGACAAGCGGCGATGCGGTGCCACCCGCGCCAGCAAGGCCACCGCCAGCAAGGGGATGTCTTCCAAGCGGTCACGCAACGCCGGCAAGGCGATCGGGAAAGTGCTCAGCCGGTAGTACAGGTCCTCGCGGAACCGCCCATCGGCCACCATGCCCTTCAGGTCGCGATGCGTCGCGGCAACCACGCGGACATCGGTTCGCCGCAACTCCGTGCTGCCCACCCGGCGGTAGGTGCCACTTTCAAGCAGCCGTAAAAGTTTGACCTGCATCAGCAACGGGATGTCGCCCACTTCATCGAGGAACAAGGTGCCGCCGCTGGCAGCTTCCACCAGCCCGGGCTTGCTGGTGTTGGCACCGGTGAAGGCACCGCGCTCGTGGCCGAAGAGCTCGCTCTCGAACAGCGTCTCCGGCAGGCTGGCGCAGTCCACCACCACGAGCGGATTGGCCGCACGCGGGCTGGCTTCATGCACGGCCTGCGCCAACAGTTCCTTGCCCGTGCCTGATTCGCCCAGCAAGAGCACGCTGGCTTGCGAGGGCCCGACCCGTGACACCAGTTCCAGCATGCGCTGGAAGGCGGGCGAGCGGCCGATGAGGCCCTGCGCGGCGGGCTGCCCCTGCGCCACCCGCAAGGGCTCCATCTTCTCGATGAAGTAGGCCTGCTCGCCTGTTGCGTCGCGCAGCGGCACCAGTTCGATGTTGACGTAGGACTCACCGTGCGGTGTGTGGTGCAGGTGCAGCACCCGCTCGCGCTGACCCGACTGGCGCGCTTGTGCCAGCGGGCAGCTTTCGCCGGCCTGGTCGCAAGGCACGCTGAAGTGGTGGGAAACCTCGTAGCAGGTGCGCCCGACCACCGAAGTCTGCGGGCTGAACTGGCGCCGGTAGGCAGCGTTGGCCGCCAGGATCCGGTACTGACGATCGAACAAGATGTGCGGTTCGGGCAGCCCTTCCAGGTACGACACGAGTTCGGGCAGGACAGTGGCCATGTCTCAGGTGCTCAACAAGGCTTGCCAACGGACCACGTCGCGCCCTCGGCGACCAGGGCGGCCCGCAAGGCGACGCAGGGCAACTTTGTTCTGCATTTGGGCGCTGTTCATGTTTGCGAAGAGAGTTCGAGTCACCAGGGTGATCGGTCAAGGAAGGACCGCGTCCATAAGCACACCCGCATATCAGCGTATCTGCATATGAAGCGCGATTTCCAAGTTGCGCACCTCGCATGCCAGCGCGGCCTAGCTGCCATTTTGGCAGTTTGCCGCCAATCTGGCATGGAGGCCCTGCCCGCCGACTGGCAGGGTTGACCCCCAAGAAACCGTAAGCCATTGATTCCATGACGATTTCTGTCCGGCAAGGAAGTGGCACGCGTCTTGATAAGTATTGACTGATAGACGTACCTTGAAGGATCCCCCGATGTTCGAACTGCCCGACGCCCTGCTGCTGGCCCGCATCCAGTTTGCGTTCACCGTCAGCTTCCACTTCCTGTTCCCGGCCATCACGATCGGCCT
>JBBRVT010000731.1:0-1862 GCA_038246615.1 Burkholderiales bacterium | reverse complement strand
GGCGTCAGCATCGGCGACACGTTGGCGGCATTGCATGGCGTCATCGGCGTGCTGACGGCGCTGCACGAGCGCCAGCGCAGCGGGCGCGGCCAGATCGTCGACGTGGCGCTGTACGAGGCCGTCTTCAACTGCATGGAAAGCCTGTTGCCCGAGTACAGCGCCTTCGGTGTCGTGCGCGGCCCGGGCGGCAGCGCATTGCCAGGCATCGCGCCCAGCAACGCCTACCGCTGCGCCGACGGCCTGGTGCTGATAGCCGCCAACGGCGACGGCATCTACCGCCGGCTGATGGCTGCGATAGGCCGCGACGACCTGGGCTCGGACCCCGCCCTGGCCGGCAACGCCGGGCGCGTGGCGCGGGTGGCCGAGATCGACGCCGCGATCGAGGCCTGGACGGCGCCGCGCCAGGTGGACGCGGTGCTGGCTGTGCTGGACGCCGCGGCCGTGCCGGCCGGGCGCATCTACACCGTCGCCGACATCGCCGCCGACCCGCATTACCGCGCGCGCGGCATGCTGGTCGAGACGCCGCAAGCCGACGGCAGCACACTGCTGCTGCCGGGCGTGGTGCCCAAGCTGTCGCGCACGCCGGGTGGGGTGACGCGGCCGGCGCCGGGCCTGGGGGCCGACACCGCCGCGGTGCAGGCGGCGCTGGCCCGTGCACCTCGCTGGCCCGTGGACTGAAGCGCTGTCGGGCTGGCTGCAGCGCTTGCAGCCGGGCTTGCTGCAGTCGGAAGCGCCCTCAGCGCCGCATCAGCTTGCGATGCAAATGGATCGGCCCCAGTCGTAGCGGTGCCCGGCTTCGCAGGCATAGGCGGCTGAGGTGTCGCTGCGCAGACCGACACAGCGGCCGGCACCGATGACACCGGCGCCGACCCCGCTGCCATGGCGCACGAAGGCCATCACCGGCCGGCCGCAGAGATTGGCCAGACACATGCCGCCACTGCCGTTGGCCTGGGCGGTGGTGCAGCTGAGCGCCGCATAGGCGCCGCGCTCTGGTGCCGCTGCCGATCCGCCGTGCCCGTTCTGTGGCGCAAGCTGCTGCCCGTTCGCCTTCGCCTGCTTGTAGTTGCCGCGGATCTCCAACGCCTTGCCCGTCACTTCCAGCGTGGTCATCATCGCCTGCTTGAAGCTTTCGGCGTCCATCGTTTCGCAGCCGGTCAGCGCCAGCACCGCCAGCACCATGCCGCCACGCCGCATCGCCGAGGTCCACGCTGAAGTCCACGCTGTGGTCGATGCTGAAACGCCGATGCCAATTCCTGTATCTGCCTGCATATCCGCCTCCCTGTGCACGCTGGGCCGCTGAGGCCGGCCCTGCCTTGCCCGCGCTGTGTGGCGCGAGTGCCGGGCAGACTATTTCCGTGCCTGCAAACCTGCGTCATGCAAGCGGTGGGCGCGGACGCGATGGCGTCACTCCCGTGGGGGATTCCCCAGTCGGGTACTGAGCGCCGCGGCTTCGGCGCGCAGCCGCTGCGCCCAGGGCCCGGTGGCGTCGGCCGGCAGCAGTGCGGCCGGGGCGATGGCCGTCAGCGCCAATACCGGGCGGCCGGCGTGGTCGAACACCGGCGCTGCGACGGCGTGGATGCCGGGCAGGCTGAGCCCGGCGGACAGCGCCAGGCCCTGCGCGCGCACGGTGGCGAGATCGGCGGTGAAGGCAGGGTCGAAGCGGGCTTCGGCAGGACGGCCGGCGGCGCGGGCCTCGGCCTGCAATACCGTCCGCACCAGCGCGCGCGGCAGCAGGGCGGCGTAAAGCCGGCCCGAGGCCGTGCCGCGCAGGCTCATCACCGTGCCGTGGCGCATGGACACGAACACGGGCGCCGGCGGCTGCGCCACGCGCACGATGCAGGCGCCGCGCGCTGTCCACACCG
>JBBRVT010000730.1:0-1863 GCA_038246615.1 Burkholderiales bacterium | reverse complement strand
GAAAGGATCCAGCCATGCTGTTCTTCCGCCAGCTCTTCGACACCACCTCGTCCACCTACACCTACCTGCTGGGCGATGCCGACTCGGGCGAGGCCGTGCTGATCGATCCGGTGTTTGCGCACGCGCTGCGCGACCGGGCGCTGCTGCATGAACTGGGCCTGCGCCTGGTCGCCACGCTAGACACCCATGTGCATGCCGACCATGTCACCGGGGCCTGGCTGCTGAAGCAGCACTGCGGCAGCCAGATCCTGGTGTCGGCGCAGTCTGGCGCCGTGCTGGCCGACCGCCTGCTCGCGCATGGCGACCGCATCGCCTTCGGCAGCCGCCACCTGGAGGTGCGCGCCACGCCCGGCCACACCAACGGCTGCCTGACCTATGTGCTGGACGACCACAGCATGGCCTTCACCGGCGACAGCCTGCTGATCCGCGGCTGCGGCCGCACCGATTTCCAGCAGGGCTCGGCCAGCATGCTGTTCCAGTCGGTGCATGCGCAGATCCTGTCGCTGCCGTCCACCTGCCTGCTGTACCCGGGCCACGACTACCGCGGCCTCACCGCCACCAGCGTCGGCGAGGAGCTGCGCTTCAACCCGCGCCTGGGCGGCGAGGTGGACGTGGCCGATTTCGTCGGCTACATGCAGAACCTGGGCCTGCCGCACCCCAAGCTGATGGACATCGCGGTGCCCGCCAACCTGCGTTGCGGCCAGCCCGACGGCCGCATCGCGCTGCCGCCCGAGCCCGAGCCCGATTGGGCGCCGCTGGGCTTCACCTTCGGCGGCATCTGGGAGATCCAGCCCGCCGCGCTGCAGGAGCGCACCGCCGGCCGCCATGCCGGCGAGATCCAGATCATCGACGTGCGCGAACCGGCCGAATTCAGCGACGCGAACGACCGCATCGCCGGGGCGCGGCTGCTGCCGCTGTCCGCGCTGGCCGGGCGAATGGACGAGATCGACCGCAGCCGGCCGGTGGTCACCGTCTGCCGCTCTGGCGCCCGGTCGGCCCAGGCGGTGGTGCTGCTGCAGAAGGCGGGCTTCCAGTCGGCGGCCAACCTGGCTGGTGGCATGCTGCGCTGGCACGGCGAGGCCCTGCCCGTGGACACCGCCGGCGCCTGACGGCGCCGGTCTGCAACTGCGCACCATGCCGGATCCCGACCTGTCCGCCCCGCTGCGCCTGGCCATCGTGCCGGGCGGTTCCGGCGCGCTGGTCTATCTCGCCACCGGCCGCCCCGGGTTGGCCTGGCAGGGCAGGCAGCCGCTGCCGGCCGATGGCCTAGCGCGCTGGCGTGGCCCGGCCTGGCGGCAGGCCAGTGACCTGCAGGCCTTCGGCGCGCGCCTGGCCCGGGCCCTGCTGCCGGCCGCCCTGCAGGCGGCGCTGGCCAGCGCCGGCGGCGGGCCGCTGCTGCTGCTGGTGGACGCCAGCCTGGCCGATTTGCCCTGGGAGCTGACCGGCATCGACGGCCAGCCACTCGACGAACGCTTCCTCATCAGCCGGCTGGTGTTGGCCGCCGGCGCGAACGACAGCCCGCCCGCCGAGGCCGGTGCCGCAGCGCTGCTGCTGGTGGACGACCCGGCCGTGGCCGCCGCAGCCGGCCGCGCCGGCCAGGTGGCGCTGGCCCTGCCGCCCGACGCGCAGGACGCGCGCGACGCGCTGGTCCGGGCGCTGGCCGAAGGTGCATCGCCGGCGCGCGCCGCCCAGGCCGCACGCCAGGTTGCGCGCCGCCTGGGCTCGCCCGGTGCCGATGCCTGGCTGCAAGGCGAGGCGGCGTTCCACACCGCCGCCGGCACGGCCGGCGCGCCCGACGACGACGTGCGCCAGGTCAGCATCCTGTCGATCGACCTGATGGGCTCCACCCGCCTGATGCACACG
>JBBRVT010000729.1:0-1864 GCA_038246615.1 Burkholderiales bacterium | reverse complement strand
GTGCTTGAAGACGCTGCTCATAGGGTGCTCCGGAATACGGTTCGATTGGAGTGACCTTAGCAGGTGGGTGGCCTGTGGGCATCCCCCGAAGCGAGGGAGCGGTGGCTCCTGTGCGCTTCTACGCTCGACCCGACAGCCCCCAGAGCAGCAGATCAGTTCGCCTCGCGCCAGACTCACCTTGAAGATCGCCGCGCTGGCGCCATCTCCAACGGGTGATATCCGATGCACTGGCCGCCGCCTCGCCCATGATCCTGCTGGTGCTGGCCGTGCTGCTGGGCATCGCCGCCGTGCTGGCCCGGCCCTGGTGGACCGAGCGTCGGCGTCAGCGGCTGCGCACCTTGCCGTTTCCGGCCGCCTGGCGGCGCATCCTGCGTCGGCGGGTGCCGGCGGTGGCGCGGCTGCCGGCCGATCTGCAGCAGCGGCTGAAGGGCCATCTGCAGGTCTTCGTTGCTGAAAAGCCCTTTATCGGCTGCGACGGGCTGGCCATCACCGACGAGGTGCGCGTCACGATCGCGGCCCAGGCCTGCTTGCTGCTGCTAGGCCAGGCGCGGCCCGAGGTTTACCCACGGCTGCGCCAGGTGCTGGTCTATCCCGGCGCCTTCGTCGTTGAGCATGAGCAGCCGGTCGGCGGCGGCGTGGTGCACCGCCAGCGCCGCGCGCTGGCCGGCCAGTCCTGGTCGCAGGGCCAGGTGGTGCTGGGTTGGGACGAGGTGCTGGCCGGTGCGGCCGATGCCAGCGACGGACAGAACGTGGTGATCCACGAATTCGCCCACCAAATCGACCAGGACAAGGGCGTGGCCGATGGCCGGCCCTGGCGGCCGTCACGCCGGCAGGGCCAGCGCTGGGCGCAGGTGATGGACGAGGCCTTCCAGCGCTTGCAACAGCAGCCCTCGGCGCTGATCGGTACCTACGCGGCCACTGAGCCGGCCGAGTTCTTTGCCGTGGTCAGCGAGCTGTTCTTCGAGCAACCGCAAGCGCTGAATGCTGAGGCGCCGCTGGTCTACCGCGAGCTGGCGCTGCTTTACCAGGTGCACCCACTGGCCTGGTGATCAGCGCCCGGCAATCGAACGGATGAAGGCAATGGTCTTGTCGGCGATCAGCTCACGGTCGTTGTCCAGCGTGGCCACATGGTAGGAATGGTCGAGCCAGTGCAGTTCAACCCGCGGTGCGCCGATCAGCCGCACGATGCGCGGGCCGTTGCGCGGATCGACCACATGGTCGATGCGCGACTGCAGCACCAGCGTCGGGCAGCGCACCCGCGGCAGCAGATCTCGGGTGACGCCGAGCAGGCTGTAGATCTGGCGGAAGGCGGCCACTGGCACCTCGCGGTAAGCCAGTTCGGTAACGCCCGGCGCCTTGATGTCCGAGCCGATGCCGGGCACCATCTCGGGCGCGCTGGCGTCGAAGGTCAGGTTGGCGCGGTCGGGGGCATTGCTCTGCACCGAGGCGTTGATGGTGATCGCGCCGCGCATCAGATCGGCGTGTTTGGCCGCGCTGTACAAGGTCAGCGTGCCGCCCATCGACAGGCCGGCCATGAAGACCTGGCTGCAGCGCTGGCGCAGGGTGGCCAGCGCCTCGTCCACCGAGGCGATCCAGTCGCTGGCGGTGCTGCGGGCCATCGCCTGCGGCGTGATGCCATGGCCGGCCAGCCGCGGCCCCAGCACGGTGTAGCCGGCCTGTGCCAGCCGCTCGCCCAGTGGCCGCATGCTTTGCGGCGTGCCGGTGAAGCCGTGACAGACCAGCACGCCGATGTCATTGCCCTCGAAGTGGAAGGGCTCGGCGCCGTGCAGGATGGCTTCAACGTTCTTCGGATCTCCATGGGGTTTCAACTCATCGCCCAGCCGCCGCTGACCGGGAACTCCTG
>JBBRVT010000728.1:0-1868 GCA_038246615.1 Burkholderiales bacterium | reverse complement strand
TGTTCAATGCCGATCTGTTTCTCTCGCGCGGCTCGTTTGCCTCGCGCTTGCCGCAGCCGCTGAAGGACAAGATCCGCGCCCTGGGCCTGCGCAATTCGCACCTGCTGTCGATCGCGCCCACTGGCACCATCAGCCTGGCCTTTGCCGACAACGCCAGCAACGGCATCGAGCCGGCCTTCAGCTGGAGCTACACGCGCAAGAAGCGAGAGCCCGACAACAGTTTCAAGCACTACAGCGTCGAAGACCATGCCTGGCGGCTGTACCGCCACCTGAAGGGCGCCGACGCGCCGCTGACCGATGCCTTCGTCACCGCGCTGGAGATGAGCGCCGAGGCCCATGCGGCGATGGTGGCCGCCGTGGCGCCCTACATCGACACCTCCATCAGCAAGACGGTCAATGTGCCGGCCGATTACCCGTATGAGGACTTCCAGGGCCTCTACCTGCAGGCCTGGCAGTCGGGGCTCAAGGGCCTGGCCACCTATCGGCCCAACGCCGTGCTGGGCTCGGTGCTCAGCGTCGATGCGCCGGCGCCGGCCGTGGTAGCGGCGCCGCAACCGGTGCCCTTGCTGGCCGCCGACGGCGCCAACCAGCGCCTGCGGCTTGACCGCTTGCCCGCACCAGTGCTCGACAGCCTGCGCTGGCCCAGCCGGCCCGAGTTGCCCGGCGGCAACCCGGCCTGGAGCTACCTGATCCAGCATCCGCATGGCGATTTTTCGCTGTTTGTCGGCGAGCTGCCGGCCGAGGCCGGCCCTGGGCTGGGGCTGTTTGCGCAGAACCTGCCGTTCGAGGTCTGGGTCAACGGCGCCGAGCAGCCGCGCGCCATCGGCGCGATGGCCAAGACGCTGTCGATGGACATGCGCAGCAACGACGCCGCCTGGCTGCGGCTGAAGCTCGACGCACTGGCCACCGTGGCCGAAGAGCGCGCCTTCGAGATGCCGTTTCCGCCCAGCGGCGAGCCCAGGCTGTTCCCCGGCGTGGTGGCGGCCACTGCGGCGGTGATCCGCTGGCGCTGCGAGCAGCTGGGCGCGCTGCAGGAGGGTGGGCCGACGCCGGTGCTCGATGCCATGTTCAGCCGCGACGAGCCGCGCACCGGCACCGCCGGCACGCTGGCCTGGGCGGTCGACATCGACAACCATGGCACCGGCGAGTCGTTCACCGTCACGCTCAAGGAGGTCTCGCTGCCCGGACCGGACGGCGGCAGCGTCACCCGCCCCTGCGCGATCGGTTTCTCAGGCAACTACCCGCGCGCGCTGGATGGCCTGGCGCGGCTGCTGTCACTCGACATGCGGGTGATGGACCCGGCCTGGATCGGCATGAAGCTGCGCAAGCTGCTCAATGTCGGCGAGCCGCTGGGCCACTTCATGGCCTCGGTGCCCGGTGAGCGTCGCCAGCAGACCTGGCCCAGCACCGTGGCCTACATCGCCCGGTTGGTGATCCACCGCTATGCGATGCTGGGCGTGCTGGATGAGCACGGCTTCCCGGTGCAGGCCATGGGCATCCTGGCGGCGCCGGCGGGCAAGGCGGCGCCGGTCGAAGCCGGCGCCTCGGCTGGCACGGCGGCCAAACCCGGCGCCCTGGCCACCATGGCCGGCAAGGCCTGCCCCGAGTGCGGCAACCACACGCTGATCCACAAGGACGGCTGCGAGTTCTGCACTGCCTGCGGCTTTGTCGGCCAGTGCGGCTGATCGGGCGCAGACACGGGCGCTGACGCCGGCCTGGCCGTCAGTGCCCGCGGCGGTCAGCCCAGCCGCACCGGCACAAAGATCTGCTGGCCGTCGCGCTGGATCAACAGCGCCACCGACTTGTCGGCCTTGGCCACGACGGCGCGCACCTGCTCGATGCCGGTCACCGGTTGGCCGTTCACGGCC
>JBBRVT010000727.1:0-1876 GCA_038246615.1 Burkholderiales bacterium | reverse complement strand
TGGCCGGTGCGGCACCGCCAGCCGCGCCCAGGAGCCGTCTTGCGCTGCCACGGCCAGCGGCTGCGGGTGCGTGGCCACCAGCGGGCGCCCGGGCGCATCGCGGTGGTCGTATACCGTGGGTGGCCCGCGCCAGACGATGTGCGCCACCGTGAGGGCGGCATTTGCCAGGCCGGTGTGCGGCGCCCACAGGGCAACCAGCAGCAGCAGGCCGGCGCAGGCCAGTACCAGGCCGCCACACACCAGCACCGCGAATGCCCGCAACCGGCGGCGCCCGGCGGCCATCACAGATCCATCAGCGCGGCCTGCAGCTGCTGCTGGAACAGCGCAGCATCGCCCAGCGCCCGGGCGTTGAGCAGCGCCAGCTTCACCAGCAGCAGCTCGCTGCGCGCGGGGCCGGCGGCGTCGATGGCGGCGGCCAGGGCGTCGTAGACGGTTTCCAGGCCGGCGATGTCGAGTGCGGGCGGGGACGTGGGCGGGAGCGGGGGCAGGGACGTGGGCGGGGTCTTGGTCATGGCTGGGGTCTCCAGATCAGGCGGGCAGCGCAGTCACCGTGGCCGACGGCAGCGCCGCATGCAGCGCGGCCTGCAGGCGGCCGGCATCCAGCGTCAGCCAGCGGGCGCACACATGCTGGTCGGGGCGCAGCAGGTAGGCGCCGCCGCTGGCGGGCAGGCCGTAGCGCAGGCGGGCGCGGCCATCGGCATCGGCCAGGGTGCCGTCGGCGCCGGCCAGGGTGCCGTTGGCACCGGCCAGGGTGCCGTCGGCGCCGGGCAACGGCTGTGCGGCACCGATGGCCAGCACCCGCAGCGGCACGCCGCGCGCGCGGGCGGCCTGCACCACCTGCAGCACCGGGGCGGCGATGGGCGCGGCGCCGAACACCAGCAGGTGAAAGCCCGCGCCGATGTGGTCGAGCAGGAAGTCGTCGGCGCCCAGCCGCACGTTCTGCGGCGGCGCGCCGCAGGCCGGGCCGGCGTGGAACTGGCCGTCGTCGTCGGCCGTGCTGTTCAGTGCCGACCGGCTGTAGGCATGCGGGCGCGACGTGCGCCAGTGGAACAGCGGGCGCACGAAGTCCTGCGTCAGCGACAGCGACAGCACTGCGTCGCGCAGCAGCCGGAAGCCCCGGCTGGGCGGCGCCATGAAGCGGGTGCTCTTGCCGGCCTCGTCGATGATCTCGCGCGCCGCGCCCACCCGCTCGGCGCTGTAGTTCTGCAGCAGCGCCCGCCCGGCCAGGCCCTTGGCCACCATCGCCAGCTGCCAGCCCAGCGCCTGCGCGTCCTGGAAGGCGGTGTTGGCACCGCGCACGCCGAAGATCGGCAGCAGGTGGGCCGCGTCGCCGGCGAACAGCACCCGGCCGTTCAGGTAGTGCGGCAGGGTCAGGGTGCGTGCCGAGTACACCGAGCTCCAGTCCAGCTGCCAGGGCGTGCCGGCGTGGCCGATCATCGCCAGCTGGGCGTCGATGCGCGCGCGCAGCGCGTCGGGCTGCAGTGCGTCTTCGGGTGATTCACCGGGCGGCAGCTGGTAGTCCACCCGCCAGATGCCCAGCGGCTCGCGGTGCATCAGCACGGTGTTGCCGGGGTTCCAGGGTGGGTCGAAGTAGGCCAGGCGCTCGGTGGGCAGGGGCAGGTCGATGCGGATGTCGGCGATGACGAAGTTGCCCTCGTACGACGCGCCCTCCATCGGCACGCCCAGCGCGCTGCGGATCGCCGAGCGCCCGCCGTCGGCGGCCACCAGCCAGGCGGCCTGCTGGGTGTAGGCGCCGATGGGGGTGTCGACCGTGAGCACCACCGCATCGGCATGCTGCGCCAGGCCGCTGAGCTTGTTGCCCCAGCGCAGCTGCACCAGGCCGGTGGCGGCGCAGGCGTCCAGCAGGTATTGCTCC
>JBBRVT010000726.1:0-1878 GCA_038246615.1 Burkholderiales bacterium | reverse complement strand
GTAGTACCACATCCATGCTTCGGGGTTGATCGGTTCACCGACCGACCCGAGCAGTCGCAGTGACGACACATCATGCTTGTCGACAAATTCACGCCCGGCCCGCATGAACGCACGGATGGCGGTCGGCGCGGTGTAGAAGATCGTCACCTTGTGCTTTTCGATCGTCTTCCAGAAGCGCGCCGCATCGGGGTAGGTGGGCACGCCCTCGAACACGACCTCGGTGCCGCCCAGAGCCAGCGGGCCGTAGGTGATGTAGCTGTGGCCGGTCACCCAGCCGATGTCGGCCGTGCACCAGAAGATGTCGTCAGGCTTCAGGTCGAAGGTCCAGGCCGTCGTCAGCGCGGCGTGCAGCAGATAGCCGCCGGTGCTGTGCTGCACGCCCTTGGGCTTGCCCGTGCTGCCACTGGTGTACAGCAGGAACAGCGGGTGCTCGGCGCCCACCCACTCGGGTTCGCAGACCTCGGGCTGGCCCGCCAGTTCGTCGTGCAGCCAGTGGTCACGCGCTTCGTGCCACGCGATGGCGCCGCCGGTGCGCTTGTAGACGATGACGTGGCCGATGCTCTCGCAGCCCGGCATCGCCAGGGCCTCGTCGACGATGGCCTTCAGCGGCAGGTGCTTGCCGCCGCGGGCCTGTTCGTCGGCGGTGATCACCATCACGGCACCGGTATCCTCGATGCGGTCGCGCAGGCTCTGCGCACTGAAGCCGCCGAACACCACCGAGTGCGGGGCGCCGATGCGCGCGCAGGCCTGCATCGCGGCCACGCCCTCGACGCTCATGCTCATGTAGATGACGACACGATCGCCTCGTCTCACGCCACGCGCCTTCAGCGCATTGGCGAAGCGACCCACCAGCGCCAGCAACTCCCGGTAGCTGGTCTTGGTGACCGCACCATCGTCGGCTTCGAAGATGAGTGCGGTCTTGTCGCCCAGACCGCGCTCGACGTTGCGATCCAGGCAGTTGTAGCTGGCGTTCAGCGTGCCGTCGGCAAACCATTTGAAGAAAGGCGCGTCGCTGCTGTCCAGCACCTGGGTGAAGGGCGTCTTCCAGGACAGGAATTCACGCGCCAGGCGCGCCCAGTAGGCCTCATGGTCGGCCTCGGCTTCGTCCGCCAGAGCCTGGTAGGCGGCCATGCCGCTGACCTGGGCTGCCGCCACCAGACTGGCAGGCGGTTGATGAACCATGGCCTCGGTGCGTTCACTCATTGCTGGTCTCCTGTCTTGTTGTGCGCTGGGGCCTCGCATGTGCCGTCTCGCCCTGGCGCGCAAGGCCCGCCGCCCGGCCGATGAATCTGGCATGGACACTGTCGCCCGCAGCGCTGACGATGCCCTTACTCTACGTGCTGCGTCGCCCGCGGATCATCGGGCAGCGCCCGCCGGCAGCAAACCCGCCCACCCGGGCAGGCCAATGCGGGGGCAACGGCCGGCATGGGCACAATCCTGCCCCTTTGGCTGTCTGCCAAGTCCATGGTCCCCTGCCTGCCAGGGCGACCCTCCATCTGCAACCCACCTGCCATTGGCGCTCCGTCGACTTGGCCCAGAGCAACGCACCCTCCGTGACCGCCCTGCCCACCCCCGCACTGCGTTCGACACTGGCTGCGTTCCTGGAACGCCCCAGGGTGCAGCACACCATCCTGGCGTTGATCATCATCAACGCGGTGATCCTGGGCATGGAGACCTCGCCCGCGCTGATGGCACAGCATGGCGCCTTGCTGATCGCCGTGGACAAGTCGATCCTCGCCATCTTCGTGCTCGAGATCGGCATGCGCCTCTATGTGCACCGAATGAGCTTCTTCCGCGACCCCTGGAGCGTGTTCGACTTCCTGGTGGTGGCCGTTGCGCTGGTGCCGGCCACCGGGCAGCTGGCGGTGCTGCGCGCCC
>JBBRVT010000725.1:0-1878 GCA_038246615.1 Burkholderiales bacterium | reverse complement strand
GGCGTGGCGCTGAACCGCATCGACGGCATCAGCCAGCGGCTGTCGCAGGCCGGCCTGGACGCCGAGGCGGCCCGCGCCGAGGCCCAGGACACCGACCTGGTGCAGGCGATATCGAGCTTCAAGACCGTGCAGACCAGCTACGATGCCGCCTTGCAGACTTACGCCTCGGTGCAGAAGATGTCGCTGTTCGACTATCTGCGCTGAGCCCGCCAGGTCCGCACAGTCCGCACAGCTCCCCATTCGCGCCTGACGGCCGACGTGCACTGACCCGATCGGATCCAAGCGCGGTACGCGGGCCTGCAGGCCCATTCCTCCCGTCCAGACCCCGACCCGATGCCCGAAGCCTCCGACCTGGGCGCCTTCACGCTGGCCTATGCACCGCTGATCGACCGGCAGCGCCAAGTGGTCGGCACGCGCCTGACCGTGTTCCCGCAGCCCGGCTCCGGCACGCCCGATGCCGGCGCGCTGTTGTCCGCACTGGACCGCGTGTGGCCGCGGCCCGACGGCGCGGCAGACAACGGCGCGGCGCCCTTGCAGCTGAGCCTGCGCGCGCTGGATGGGTCCGGTTCGGGTGCTGCGGGTGCTGCGGCTGTTGCGGGTGGAGGGAGTGCTGCGAGTGCGAATGCGAGTGCGAGTGCGAATGCGAGTGCGGCCAGTGCCGCGCCGACCCGTGCGGCCACCGCCGCGCCCAAACTGCAAAGCCCCTTGCTGCTGACCATCGCTGGCGAGGACCTGCTGCGCGCGGTCATGGCGGCCGGGCCCGGCGCGCAGGTGCTGCTGGAAGTGCCGGCCTTCATCGCCGCCGACCCGGCTCTGACCGCCATGCTGGCTGCGCTGCGCGCCCGGGGCACGCCGCTGCTGCTGCAGGGTCGCCCGCGGGCGCCTTTGCCTGCGGCCTTGGCGGGCTGCTTCGTGCACCGTCTGCTGGGCGCTGCCGAGGTGGGTGCGCCTGCTCTGGCAACCGACCTTCCGGGTGCGCCAGCCACGGGGCTGGTGTGCGACGGCGTGCGCAGTGCCGCCGCGGCCGAGGCGGCTTTCAAGGCCGGCGCCCTGGCCGTCACCGGCTGGCCCTTCGACGACAACCTGCCCGCAGCCGGCGCCCGCCGCAGCGTGCCGGCCGACCTGCTGGTGGTGATGTCGCTGATGTCGGCGGTCGACAAGGAAGCGCCGGTGCCGCAGCTCGAGGCCATCCTGAAGCGCGACCCGACCCTGGCCTTTCGCCTGATGCGTTATCTGAACTCGCCGGCATTCGGCCTGTCGGTGGAGATCAACTCCTTCGGCCACGCGCTGATGCTGCTGGGCTACCAGCGGCTGAAGCGCTGGTTGGCCCTGCTGCTGGCCTCGTCCAGCAGAGACGTCAACGCCCGGCCCTTGCTGTTCGCGGCCGTGCGCCGCGGCTTGTTGATGGAAGAACTGGTGCGCCAGCAGGGCGACGCCGAACTGCGCGGCGAGCTCTTCATCTGCGGCGTGTTCTCGCTGCTCGACCGCCTGCTGGGCCAGCCCATGGCCGAACTGCTGGCCAGCGTGCCGGTGCCTGAACGGGTGGCCCAGGCATTGCGCGGCGAAGGCGGGCCGCATGCGCCGCTGCTGGCCCTGGTGCAGGCGGTGGAGGCCGCCGCGGCCTACGACATCCGCGAGCAGGCCGAGACGCTGCTGATTGCGCCGGCCGAACTCAACCGTGCAGTGCTGGCGGCGCTGGCCGCCGCGCGGCAGCTGGATTGAGGCCGCAGGCTTGAGCGACAGCGTGGATGCCGGCACCGGCCTGGGGCTGGCCGCTGCGACCCCAGAAGCCGAGCTGCTGTCGAGCCTGCTCGACGAGGTGGACGAGGCGCTCAGCTGGTTCGACGAGGCCGGCGTGCTGCGCTGGAGCAACCCGGC
>JBBRVT010000724.1:0-1883 GCA_038246615.1 Burkholderiales bacterium | reverse complement strand
GGCCCGGCCCTGCGACTGGCAGCCGGCTCGGTCACTTCGGTGGCCGGCGTGGCGCTGGACAACGGCCGTGGCTTCGTGGCCGACAGCCCCGCCGGCACGCTGAGCCTGAGCGCCGGCCTTGGCGCCATCGCACTGGCCGGCCGGCTGGACGCCAGCGCGGCACAACGCAGCGACGGGCAGGCGGGCGAAGGCGATGGCGGCCGCATCAGCCTGTCCGCCGCTGGCGAGGGCGGCACGCTGACCATGAGCCCCACTGCCGTGATCACGGCGGCCGGCGGCGGTCGCGAGACCGACCGCGGCGGCAGCCTCCGCGTCGATCTCCGCAGCTTGTCAGACACACAGCCGCTGCTGGCCGCCGCTGCGTCTGGCGGTGTCGACGGCGCACTGTCGCTGCGTCTGCGCGAGGGCGACCTGACCCTGACGCAGGGACTGCAAGCCGGTCGCATCGAACTGTCGGCCGATGCCGGCGCGCTGGTGCTGCAGGGTGCGCAGTTCGATGCGCGCGCCCCCGACGGCGGGCTGGTGCGTCTGAGCGCACGGGACGATGTGGTGCTGGCGGCGGGCAGCCGCATCGATGTTCGGTCCACACGCGTCGGCGCGCGTGGAGGCGAGGTGCTGGCGGCCAGCGTGGCCGGCACCGTCATCGTGCAGGCCCAGGCTGCAGTCGATGCCGGCGACGGACGCATCACCCTGCGCGCGCCGCGCACCGACGACGGCCGCGGCATCGACGTGGTTGCCCAGAACCCGGCCGCACTGCAGGCCGCCGAGGTGGTGCTGGAGGCAGTTCGTGTGTACGAGGGCGTCAGCAGCCTGCGCAGCGGCACCAGCAACGGCAGCGTGCTGGGTCTGGCCAGCCTGGCGGCCGACAACGCCGCCTTCGCGGCCGCCGCACCCGATGCACTGTCCCGCCTGGGCGTGGGTGCAGAAGATGCAGCGCGCTTTTCACTGCGTGCCGGTGTGGAAGTGCGATCCGAAGGTGACCTCACGCTGGCCAGCGCCTGGAACCTGGCCGCCGAACGCCCTGGGGGCAACGCCGGTGCGCTGACCTTGCGCGCCGCGGGCACCCTCACGCTGGCAGCCAGCCTGAGCGATGGTTTCCTGTCCACGGCAGCGAACGCGGCGCTGGGCAGCGACCCCCAGGCCTGGTCCGTTCGCCTGGTGGGAGGTGCCGACCTCGCGGCCGCTGATCCGATGGCCACGCTGCCGGGTGCCGAGGCTGACCTGAGCCTGGGGGCCGGCGTGCGAGTGCGCACGGGCGCCGGGAGCATCGAGATGGCAGGCGCGCGCGACCTGCTGTTCGGCGGCAGCGGCGGCAGCGCCGCCGCTGCCGCCGTGGCGGGCCCCCTGACGCCTGAATCGGCCACGCTGCTCGGCACCCTGTTCGCTCGCCAGGCGGCCAAGCCCTTGTTCACCGGCGACGGTCTGCGCATGGACCTGCGCGCCGGCCGCGACATCGTTGCCGCCGAGGCCGGGCAGTTCATCAACAACTGGCTCTGGCGCAGCGGCCTGATCCAGCCCACCGGGCCCGAGGCCGGGCTGTACGCAGCAGCGAGCCACCTGGGCTGGTGGACAGAGTTCGGCGCCTTCGCGCAGACGCTGGGTGCCTTCGGTGGTGCGGGCCTGCAGGTCGAGGCCGGACGCGACATCGTCAACCTCCAGGCCATGGTGCCCACGGTGGGCTGGGCCGACAGCCGTGAGCCGAACCAGGCGCTGCTGCAAGTGCGCGGGGGCGGTGACCTGCAGGTGCGCGCCGGTCGCGATCTGCTGGGCGGACAGTTCCTGGTGGCTGCGGGCGAAGGCCGCCTGGGCGCCGGCCGCAACATCGGCAGCGCCACCGGCAATGCCAACCTGGCCCAGGTGCAACTGGCGCAGATGAACGGCGG
>JBBRVT010000723.1:0-1886 GCA_038246615.1 Burkholderiales bacterium | reverse complement strand
GCCTGACATGCCGCGACCGCTCAAGACCGGGCGCAGCCGTCCGATATCCCAATGACGGCAAGCCGCCGTCCCCTTCCAGTCCCACCGGAGCCAACACCACCATGGACATGATCACCGACGCCGCCCAGGTGGCGCGCCACGAGGCCAACCGCGCGGTCCAGGCCGCTGGCGGCCGTGCCACGGCCCAACAGGCCGCCCACGGCGAATACCTCACCTTCCGCCTCGGTGCCGAGGAATACGGCATCGACATCCTGCGCGTGCAGGAGATCCGGTCCTACGAGCAACCCACCCGCATCGCCAATGCGCCGGCCTTTCTCAAGGGCGTGGTCAACCTGCGCGGCGTGATCGTGCCGATCGTCGACCTGCGCCTGAAGCTGGGCTGCGACAGCGCCGAGTACAACCACTTCACCGTGGTGATCGTGCTCAACGTGCGCGGCCGGGTGGTGGGCGCGGTGGTGGACTCGGTGTCCGACGTGCTGGAGCTGTCGGGCGAGGCCATCCGCCCGGCACCGCAGCTCAATGCCAGCATCGATGCCGGCTTCATCACCGGCATCGGCAGCGTGGCCGACCGCATGCTGATCCTGATGGACATCGAGGCGCTGATGGGCAGCAGCGACATGGGGCTGATGGAGAGCCTGGAAGCCTGAACATTGCGGGCGTGCCGCCCGCCGCATTGCGTATCGCGCATTGAACGGAGATTCAAACACCATGCCTCTCAATATTGCAACCCGGCTGTGGCTGCCCACGCTGGCGATCACCGGCGTGCTGGCCCTCGTCGGCGCCACGGTGGCAGTGCGCACCACCGCGCAGATCAACGCGGCCACCGAACAGCTGCAGCGCAGCGAAAGCAAGCTCTACGACGCCTCGGTCTGGCGCGGCTATACCCAATCCAACGCTGTGCGGGTGGTGGCCAGCCTGGCCGGCAACGACGCGGCGCTGGACGCCGCGCTGAAGCCCGAGATCGCCGAGACCTCGGCCCGCATCAGCGAGATCCAGAAGCGGGTGGACGCTGCCGCGTCCGACCCGGACGAGCGCGCCGCACTCGACCGCATCGCCGACACGCGCAAGACCTACATCGCCGCCCGCGACGCAGCCAGCCTGGCCAAGACCGGCGGTGATGCCGCCGCCGCCAAGGCCCTGCTCGCCGACAAGGTGCAGCCGGCCGTCACTGTCTACCTGGCCGCCCAGCAGGCCTTCGTGGACCTGCAGCGCGCACAGGCCGCTGCCGTGCGCGCACAGTCCGGTGCCGATCGCCTGCACACCGTGTGGGCCGTGCTGGCGGTGATGGGCCTGGTCATGCTGACGCTGCTGGTGTCCACCGTGCTGACGGTGCGTGCCATCTGCCGCCCGATGGACGCCTTGGTGGTCGTGGCGCGCCGCATCGGCGACGGCGACCTGGACGTGGCGGTCGACACCGGCCGCAGCGACGAGATCGGTGCGGTGCAGCGTGCGCTGGCCGCCATGCGTGACGCGCTGCGCGGCATCGTCGGCCAGGTGCGGCAGTCGGCCGAGTCGATCCAGGTGGCCAGCACCGAGGTGGCCAGCGGCAACACCGACCTGAGCCACCGCACCGAAGAGACCGCCAGCAACCTGCAGCAGACCGCCAGCAGCCTGCAGCAACTCACCGCCAACGTGCGCCAGAGCGCCGACGCCGCCGCCCAGGCCAACCAGCTGGCCGCCAGCGCCCAGACGGTGGCCCAGCGCGGCGGCGACGTGGTCAGCCAGGTCGTCAGCACCATGGACGAGATCAATGCCTCGTCCAAGCGCATCGCCGACATCATCGGCACCATCGACGGCATCGCCTTCCAGACCAACATCCTGGCGTTGAACGCTGCCGTGGAAGCCGCCCGCGCCGGTGAACAGGGCCGCGGCTTTGCGGTGGTGGC
>JBBRVT010000722.1:0-1889 GCA_038246615.1 Burkholderiales bacterium | reverse complement strand
GGGCGGCAACGGCCGGTCCTGCGCCGACTGCCATTCGCCCAGCGACCGCTTCCAGCTGAGCCCGGCCAAGGCCCAGGCGCGCCTGGCCGCGATGACGGCCACCGGCATCGACGACCCGCTGTTCCGCGCCATCGACGCCGACGACTTCCGCATCCTGGGCGCGGCTGCGCGCGACTTCACCAACCTCACGGTCAACGGCCTGGTGCGTGTGACGATGCCGCTGCCGGCCAACGTGAAACTGCTGGACTGCGGCGCCACGGTGCCGTGCCCGGCCTCGGCGCAGCCCACGGCCGAAACACAAGCCGACATCTGGCGCGCGGTGCCGACCATCCTGGACACCCGCATCACCGGCCCCGACGGCCAGGCGCCGGCCTGGCCGCGCGGGGCCAACCCCAGCGGCGGTTACCAGCTCGACGGCCGCATCGACACCTTGCAGAACCAGGCCCTGAGCGCGCTGCGCAACCATGCCGCCACCACGTCGGACCCGCCGGTGCTGTTCCTGGACGACCTGGCCACCTTCCAGGGTTCGATGTTCTCCAGCCCCAGCGTCAAGCTGCTGGCCGATGCCATGGGCGCCGGCGCTGCGACCTTGCCCGACCCCGACCCGGTGCTCAACAATCTGGAACTTGTCGGCAAGACCGTGTTCAACAGGGCCTGCGCGCAGTGCCACGGCAACCTGGGCGCGCACCCCAGTGGCAGCGCGCCCATCCGCCAAGGCATCGCCGGCACACCGACGGCGCTGGTGCGCTACCACGACATCATCACCGCCTGCCCGCGCCCGGTGGACACCATGAGCCCGCCGCGTTTTGTGTTTGCTGCGTGCAGCCCGAGCCAGATGCGCAACGTGCGCACCTACCAGATCACCAACAGCGGCGCAGCGCCGTCAGGCACACCTTGTGGCGGTGCGGCGCCGCAGCCGGCCTGCGTGACCCGTGTCACCACCTCGGACCCGGGCCGTTTGTTGATCACCGGCTACCCGGCGGCGGGCGGGCCGGGTGACATCCAGAAAATGGACATTCCCAGCCTGCGCGGCATTGCCCAGACCGCGCCCTACTTTTCCAACAACACGGCTGCCACGCTGGAAGAGATGCTGGAGCACTACAAACAGTTCTTCAAACGGGTGCAGATGCAAAACCCGGCTGCGCCGCTGCTGACCACGCAGCCGGGTGTGACACCGCCGGTCATCGACCGGCCGTTCACCGATGCCGAGACGGCGGCGCTGCTGGCCTATCTGCGCAAGTTGTGATGGCGTGAAGCGGACGTGGGCGCGGCCGCAGGATCGGTTGCAGGTTCGGCCACAGGATAAGGCGCCGGTTCAGTCGCAAAATCAGTCGCAAAATCAGTCGCCCGTCACACCCTCGTCCTTGTCCACCCGCCGCCACTTGATGATGCAATTCCCGGAAGCTGCCGCCATGCTGAGCCAAGGGGCCTGTGCCTCGTCACCCGCTTCAACCGCACTGCCTGCCGGCAGCGCCGCGGCACTGGCGCCCAGCGGCAAACTTCGCGCCTGCATCAACCTGGGCAACCCCATCCTGGCGCGCAAGGAAGTCCCCACCGGCGCCACCACCGGCGCCGTCAGCGGCGTGTCGGTGGACCTGGCCACCGACCTGGCCCGGCAGTTGGGCCTGCCGCTGGAGCTGATCGTGGTGGATGCGGCGCTGAAGTCGGTGCAGACCGTCGCCAGCGGCGGTGCCGACATCGGCTTTTTTGCCGTCGACCCCGGCCGCGCCGCTGGCGTGAACTTCACCGCGCCTTATGTGTTGATCAAAGGGGCCTACCTCGTGCAGCACAACTCGCCGCTGCAAGACAACGCCGAAGTGGACCGTGCCGGCAACCGCATCATGGTGGGCAAAGGCAGCGCCTACGACCTGTACCTGAGCCGCAACCTC
>JBBRVT010000721.1:0-1891 GCA_038246615.1 Burkholderiales bacterium | reverse complement strand
TCGCTGCGCAGTCGATGGGCATCGACAACGCCTTCTACAAGGCGGTGATCTTCGGCCTGAGTGCCATGCTGGTGGGCATGGCCGGCGGCCTGGCGGCGTTGTCGATGCGCGATGTCGCGCCGGGCATGTTCGGCCTGTTCCTGTCGTTCGGTCTGCTGATCGGCATCGCGGTCGGCGGCCTCGGCTCGCTGGGCGGCGCCCTCTACGGCGCGGTCTGCCTGCAGTTCATCTTCCTCGTGGTCGGCGCGTCGGCCAGTGCATTGCAGACGACCAAGACGCCCTTGATCTACGGCGTGGTGCTGATCGCGTTCATGTGCCTGTTCCCCAACGGCATTGCCGGCCTGGTGGCCAGCGCCCGTGCCCGCCTGCGCCGGCCGCGCGATCGCCATCGGTAGCGCCGGCCTGCGCACGGCACGCTGCAAGTCAACGCAGAGGCCACCAGGTCACCCGCCCGGCGCTGGTCCACGCGCGGCCTGGGACAGCACCAGCAGCGCCTGCGGCACCAGGTCCTCGAAGGTGCGCTCCTTGTTGACCAGCGCGCTGACACCCGCCTCCAGCGCGCTGGCGATCAACTCGTCGGTCAGGCTGCCGGTGGTCATGACCACCGGCAGGTCGGCGCGCAGCGCAGCCACGGCGCGCGCCACGTCCAGGCCTGACAGGTGCGGCATGTTGTAGTCCGTGATCACCAGGTCACATCCCAGCGGGGCGGCGCGCAGCTCAGCCAGCGCCTCGGCGGCCACGGCGTGGCAGCTGACGCGGAAACCGGCCCGTGCGAGCAGGCGCTCGACCAGCAGCCGCATCACGTCGTCGTCGTCGATGTAGATCACGTGCTGGCCGTCGGCCGACAGCGTTTCGGGTGCGGTGTCCACCCCGGCCGGCGGCTGCATCGGCACCAACGCGGGTGCTTCCAGGGCCGGCAGGTAGATGTGGAAGCAGCTGCCCGCACCCGGCGTGCTGTCGACGTCGAGCACGCCGCCGTGCGCCTGCACCACACTGGCCACCGCCGCCAGGCCCAGGCCGGTGCCGTGGTCGGCCATCTTGGTGGTGAAGAAGGGCTCGAAGATGTGCTGCATCACATCGGGCGCCATGCCGCAGCCGCTGTCGCGCACCCACAGGTGCGCCGCCAGCCCGGGCCGCAGGCCGGGGCGCGGCGGCGGCGTGGTGGCATCGAAGCGCAGCGCTTCCAGGCCGACTTCGATCTGCCCGGCCTGGCCCTGCAAGGCATGCCAGGCGTTGATGCCCAGGTTCATCAGCAACTGATTCACCTGTGTCGCATCGACCAGCGCCACCAGCGGCTCGGCAGGCAGCACACGGCTGATCGCCACGCCGCTGGGCAGCGTGGCGCGCAGCAGGTCGATGGCTTCTTCGACCAGCCCCCGCAGCGGCTGGGCCAACGTCTGCGGTGCCTGGCGCTGGGTGAAGGACAGGATCTTCTGCACCAGACTGCGCGCACGCAGGCCGGCCACCTGGATCTGCGCCACGCTCAGCGCGGCCGGGTGGTCGGCAGGCAGGTCGGCACGGGCCAGCGCCACGTTGCCCAGGACCGCGCCCATGATGTTGTTGAAGTCGTGCGCGATGCTGCTGGCCAGCGTGCCCACCGCCTCCATCTTCTGCGACTCGCGGAACTGGCGTTCCAGCTCGCTGGCAGCCGCCTGGGCCTGCTTGCGCTCGGTGATGTCGATATGGCTGCCGCGGATCATCACCGCCTCGCCCTGTTGATTGCGCTCGAGGTCGGCCTCGCTGTGGATCCAGCGCCAGGAGCTGTCTCGATGGCGCAGGCGCTTTTCGATGGCATAGCGCAGCACGTGGCCATCGCGAAAGTCGCCCACTGCAGCCAGGACGCGCGCGAGGTCGTCCGGGTGGATGCGCTGCTGCCATTCGTCGAAACGGT
>JBBRVT010000720.1:0-1893 GCA_038246615.1 Burkholderiales bacterium | reverse complement strand
GCAGCGCCCGGACGCTGCGCCAGGACCGAGACCTGATCAGGAGCCTTCGGCCAGCACGCAGCGGTCGACCGGGCGCAGCGGGCAGGGGCCCAGCCAGCGCAGGCGGCCGCCGGCGGCGTCAGCCGGCAGCGGCACGCGCCAGACCAGCGGCCGCGGCTGGCCGGCCGACAGGCTGTCGAGCAGGCGCCACTGGCTGCCGCCGGCAGCCTGGAGCTCAACCTGGTAGGTGGTGAGCCGGCGCAGCGCGCGCGTGCGCACCACCAGCGCGCCGTCCTCGATGCTGGCGCTTGGGGCGTGGGCCCAGGGCCGCGCCAGCGGGTCGCCGACGAACAGCCCCTGGCCAGGTGTGGCGACCGACTTCCAGTACGCCTCGATCACCGTGGCGCCGCGCAGGTAGTGGTCCAGCAGCACCGATGCACGCGGAAACTTCTCGGCATGGTTGCAGGGCTCTTCCACCGTGCCGTAGCTGGCGGTGGCGCCGGCGGCCAGCCAGGCGGTGGCGGTCATCTGGCCCTTGCCGCCCGGCAGGAAGCCGCCGAAGGAGGTGAGGTGGTCGGCCACCGCGCCGGGCAGGAACTGGTTGCTCTGCAGTTGCGCCAGCCTGGCCGCGCCGGTGAAGTAGAACAACACGTCGTTCTGCCCGCTGGGCTCCTGCGCCTTGCCGGGCGCGCTGGCGTCCAGGTAGCGCAGCGCCAGGCCTGGCGGGGTGGCCCACTGGCCGGGCAGGGCGGGGTAGTCGGTCCAGCGCACGCTGCGGGCCGCGTCGGCGGTGCGCACCAGCCAGCCGGTGCCGCCGGGGGCCGTGCCTTCGGCCGCCAGGCCGCGGGCGATCAGCGCCTGGGCGGCGTCCAGCGTGGCCGCGCCCAGCATCATCGCCGGGCGGATGCGCAGATCCGTCCAGGGCCGGGTGGTATCGCTGTCGTAATAGGCCGAGGCCTGGGTGCGGTTGCAGCCGCCGCACAGCACCGGGTTGTAGCCGAAGGCCAGCGCGCTGGTGATGCCCATCGCGCAGCCGTTGCCCGTCGGCCCGCCGACCACCCGCGACGGCTGCATCCACGTCACCAGGCTGGCCTGCACATGGGCCGGCAGCTGGGCGTCGATGGCGGCCTTCAGCGTGGCGAAGTCGCTGTCGCTGATGCTGTCGCTGCCCGCAGGCACCACCACGCGCACGATGTTGGCCGCCGGAATGCCGCGCGCCTTCTGGTAGGCCAGCGCCACCGCCTCGCTCAGCGCGTCGCCCTGGGCCACCAGCAGAGCCAGGTCGGCCGGGGCCAGGCTGGCGCGCGGCAGCACCGGCAGCGCGGGTGGTGTGCTCGGCGCATCGACCGAGGCCGGCTGGGCAAACGGGCCACCCGGCCCGGGCCCACCGCTGGCCAAGGCCAGCACCAGCAGGCAGGCACTGCGGCGCAGTGCGTTGTAGAGATGGGCACGGCGCATGCCCTGTTTGTACACGCTGGGTGTGGGGCGCGGATGAAACTGCAAATGCAGTTGCAACTGGCGGGCGCCAGTTGCGGCGACAGGCATAAACGGCTGCAGGCATGCTGGCGACGCGGCCGAACGCCCTCAACGATCACCAATCAGCAATCAGCAATCAGCGATCAGCGATCAGCAATAACCCATCAGCGGTCAGCAATCACTGAGCTCGGACCCGTCAACGCGCGGATTTCGCGCAACCCGGCTGGACCGATCCCCAGACACCGTCAGCCGTGGCATGCCGCACAGGTGGACCGCGCGGTGGAGGCCGCGCCTGTCGTGCTTTCGGATGAGTGAACCAGGACGGCATGCCCGAGAACCGCCAACGCGACCGACCCGACGAGACCCACGACCAGTTTCAGCATTTCAGGCTCCTGTCGAAATTGTTCACGCCGTAGACTTCGAATGCATGGGGCGGCT
>JBBRVT010000719.1:0-1904 GCA_038246615.1 Burkholderiales bacterium | reverse complement strand
CATGACCACCAAGTTCACCTCCGACCACGAATGGATCAGCATCGAAGACCACGACGCCTCGGTTGTCGGCATCACGCTGCATGCGCAGGACGCGCTGGGCGACGTCGTCTATGTCGACCTGCCCGAAGTGGGCCGCAGCTTTGTGCAGGGCGAGGTGGCCGGCGTGGTCGAGTCGGTCAAGGCCGCGGCCGATATCTTCATGCCGGTCAGCGGCGAGGTTGTCGAGGTCAACGAGGCGCTGCGTGCCAACCCGGCGCTGGCCAACAGTGACCCGATGGGTGAAGGCTGGTTCTTCAAGGTGCGCATCAGCGACATGCTGCAGTTCGACGCGCTGATGGATCCGCCGGACTACGACGCCCTGCTCAAGACGCTCTGATCCAAGACGCCAACCGCACCACCGCCGCCCCATCACCATGCTCCAGCAAACCCAGCCTTCCCTCGCCGAACTCGAAAACCCGACCGAGTTCGTGGCCCGCCACCTGGGGCCCGACGCGGCCGACCAGGCCAGCATGCTGTCGGTGATCGGTGCGGCGTCGCGCCGCGCGCTGATCGAGGCCGTGGTGCCGCCCAGCATCACCCGCAGCCAGGCCATGCAACTGCCGCCGGCGGTGAGCGAGGCCCAGGCGCTGGCCGAGTTGCGCGCCATTGCGGCCAAGAACCAGGTGCTCAAGAGCTTCATCGGCCAGGGCTACCACGCCAACTACACGCCGGGCGTGATCGGGCGCAACATCCTGGAGAACCCGGCCTGGTACACCGCCTACACGCCCTACCAGGCCGAGATCTCGCAGGGCCGCATGGAGGCGTTGGTCAACTTCCAGACCCTGATCTGCGAGCTCACCGGCATGGCCATCGCCAATGCCAGCATGCTCGACGAGGCCACCGCCGCTGCCGAGGCCATGACGCTGGCCAAGCGCAGCGTGCGCAGCAAGAGCAACACCTTCGTGGTGGCTGGCGACTGCCATCCGCAGACCATCGAGGTGATCCGCACCCGTGCCGCGCCGCTGGGCCTGAGCGTGGTGCTGGCCAACTCGGCAGCAGAGTGGGACAGCCTGATCGCCGGCGGCGACTACTTTGCGGTGCTGTTGCAGGTGCCCACCACCAGCGGCGCGCTGCACGACGTGCGCGGCGACGCCGAACACATCCATAGCCACCAGGCCGCCTTCATCGTCGCCGCCGACCTGCTGGCGCTGACGCTGGTGGTGCCGCCGGGTGAATACGGCGCCGACATCGTTGTCGGCACCAGCCAGCGCTTTGGCGTGCCGATGGGCAACGGCGGCCCGCACGCTGCCTTTCTGGCCTGCCGCGACGAGTTCAAGCGCTCGATGCCCGGCCGGCTGGTGGGCGTCAGCATCGACAGCCATGGCCAGCCGGCCTACCGGCTGGCGTTGCAGACCCGCGAGCAGCACATCCGCCGCGAGAAGGCCACCAGCAACATCTGCACCGCGCAGGTGCTGCTGGCGGTGATGGCCAGCATGTACGCCGTCTACCACGGCCCCGATGGCCTCAAGCGCATTGCCCAGCGCGTGGCCCGCCTGACTGCGGTGCTGGCCCAGGGCCTGCGGCAGATGGGCGTGACGGTAAGCAGTGAGACCGCCTTCGATGCGATTTGCCTCGACACCGGCGCGGCCACCGCCGAGATCGCCGCGCGCGCCGTGGCCGCCGGCATGAACCTGCGCCGCTTCCCTGAGTGGGGCGACACGATGCTGGGCATCAACCTCGACGAGACCAGCAGCCGGGCCGACGTGCAGGCCTTGTGGCAGGTATTCGCCAGCCCCGGCCAGACGCTGCCCGACAGCGCGCTGTTCGAGCAGCCGATCGAATCGATGATCCCGCCCGCGCTGCGCCGCAGCAGCGCCTTCCTGACGCACCCGGTGTTCAACACCCACCACAGCGAAACCGAGATG
>JBBRVT010000718.1:0-1905 GCA_038246615.1 Burkholderiales bacterium | reverse complement strand
GGTGACCGAAGGCGCCAAGCCCAAGCCGCTGCTGCACGACACCACCTTGCCGCGTGCCGCGCTGCAGGTGTGGACGCTGCCGCGCTTGCGCAGCGGCCCGCTGACCAAGGCCGACGTGCAGCGCCGCGCCGCCGCCAGCTGGGCTGGCGAGATCGCCCGGCTGTTGAGCGAAGCCCGCGCCGGCCACGTCACCCTGGGTGGCACGCCGCTGGCGGCCGGCCACATCGCGGTGCTGGTGCGCAGCCATGCCCAGGGCAGCGTGATGCGCCAGGCGCTGGCCGTGCTGGGCGTGGGCTGTGTGGAGCTGTCGCAGGCCAGCGTCTTCCGCGGCCCCGACGCCGAAGAGCTGGAGCGGGTGCTGGCCGCCCTGCTGCAGCCCGGCCGCGACGGCCTGCTGAAAGCCGCGCTGGCCACCCGCTGGCACGGCCTGGCGGCGCACCAGATCGACGCCCTGGCCAGCGACGACGCTGGCTGGCTCGACCGGGTGCAGGCCTTTGCCCGGCACGGTGCGCTGTGGCGCCAGCGCGGCGTGGGCCTGGCGCTGCAGCAATGGCGCCAGGCCGAGCAGGTGGCCGAGCGCATGCTGGCCGCGCCCGACGGCGCCCGCCGTCTCACCAACCTGCTGCACCTGGGCGAGCTGCTGCACCAGGCCAGCGCCACCCAGCCGTCACCCGAGGCGCTGCTGCGCTGGCTGCAGGCCCAGCGCGACACCCCCAGCGGTGACGACGCCGCCCAGCTGCGGCTGGAAAGCGACCAGCACCTGGTGCAGATCGTCACCGTGCACAAGAGCAAGGGGCTGGAGTACCCGGTGGTGTTCTGCCCGTTTTTATGGGACGGCCGCAGCCCCAGCGGCGGCGACGGCCTGGACGGCATGCCCGGCCACGACGAAGACGGCCTGGCGGTGCTGGACTTTCGCGCCGGGCTGGACGCCGGCTTCGACCCCGCCGCCGCCAAGGCGCAGGCCCGGCTGGACGCCGCCGCCGAGACGCTGCGCCTGGTCTACGTGGCGCTGACCCGCGCGGTGCACCGCTGCTACCTGCTGGCCGGCAGCTACAGCACCCTGTCCTTCGGCCACGTCAGCACCACCGAGAGCGCCCGCAGCCTGCTGAACTGGCTGCTGCTGGGCGGCGGCCTGCAGGGCGCCGACTGGTTCAACACCAAGCGCAAGCCGGCCACCCCGGCCGAGCTGGACGCCGCCTGGGCCCGCCTGGCCGATGGCCGCGCCATCGCGGTGGCGCCGCTGCCGCCGGCGCTGGCCCGGCCGCTGCCGCCGGCCGGTGACGGCCAGGCACCGCTGCAGGCGCTGGCGCCACCGGCGCTGCTGCCACGCGGCTGGTGGATCGCCAGCTACAGCGGCCTGGCCGCCGGCGCCGGGGCCGGCGCCGGGGCCGGGGCCGAGGCATGGGCCGGGGCCACCGAAGCCACGCCCGAACCCGACAGCGCGTTGCAGCCGCGTGCCGGCGCCGACCACGACGGCGCCGTGGCACTGCCCGATGCCGAGCTGCCGGCCAACGACCCGCCAGCGGCCGTGCCGGTCGATGACATCCTGCGCTTTCCGCGCGGCACACAGGCCGGGGAATGTGTCCACGCCGCCTTCGAGCTGGCCGATTTCAGCGAGGCACGCAGCTGGCCGGCGGCCATTGCCCAGGCGCTGCAACGCCACGGCCCGCTGCCAGGCAGCGCTGCGCTGCCCCCGGCCGGCACGGACGCCCTGCCCCTGGCCGGCACGGACGCCCTGCCCCTTTCCGGCACGGACACCCTGCGGCTGGCCGGCACCGCCACCCCACCGCTGGCCGGCATGCTGCACAACATGCTGGCCAGCGTGCTGGCCACGCCGTTGCCAGTGGGCACGGCCACGCGGCTGCAGCTGGCCACGCTGGCGCCGCAGCGCCGGCTGGTGGAGCT
>JBBRVT010000717.1:0-1915 GCA_038246615.1 Burkholderiales bacterium | reverse complement strand
CGATTACTTCTCCAGATGGCGGACGCCGAGCATCCGCAACCACTTGTTTCTGCTGGCGCTCGGTACGCTGCTGCCGGTGGTGTTGCTCGCCGCCTCACTCGCCATCGAGCAGGCCAGGCAGCAGCGCCAGACATTCGAGCGTGGCATGCACGACCGCGTCGTCGCGATCACCAGCGCCATCGACGCCGAGGTCGGCGCCACCGTTGGCTCGCTGCGCACACTGGCGCAGAGCCAGGTGCTCGTCGACGGCGATCTGCAGCGTTTTCACGACCTCGCGTTGCGGGTCAGGAACGTGCATCCCGACTGGGTGACCGTCAGCCTGGCTGGTGCCGACGGCATGCAGCAGGTCAATGCGATGCGGCCCTACGGCACCGCGCTTCCGCCCATCGACGAGACCGCCAGCTTCGCGGTCGTGGTGCGCACGCTGCAGCCCGCCATCGGCAGCCTGTCGTCGGGCCCACGCGGTCTGCGACTGGCCTTTCCGGTGCGCGTGCCGGTGCTGCGTGAAGGCCGCCTGGCCTACGTGCTCACCGCAGTGGTCGACCCGGCGGCCATCTCGCGCATCCTGCGCGACCAGGGCATGCCCGACGACTGGGTCGCCTCGGTGGTCGATCGTCGGCTGTTGCAGGTGGCCCGCCAGCACCAGGGGCGGGTGCAGGTGGGCGTGCCGGTGGCGGCGGCGTTTCGTTCCGCACTGACCTCGGGCGCCGATGCAGGGGCCTACCGGGGCGCCACGCTCGAAGGCACGCCCTCGTACGTGACCTGGCGACGCTCGGCCTTCAGCGGCTGGTCCGTGGGCATCGGCGTCCCGGCCAGCAGCGTCGAGGCCAGCGCGTGGCGCGCACTCGTCGTCGGCTTGCTCGGTCTGTTTGCCTCGGTGGCGGTGGCGCTGCTGCTCGCCCGGCTGCTCGCGCGCCGCATCAGCGAACCGGTGGCCCTGCTCGCGGCCCAGGCGCGCGCATTGCGGCGCAGCCACGACAGCTCGTCCCTGCAGCACACGCAGCCCGAAGCCAGAAGCCAGCCGCCCTCCGACTCGCCGAATTTGCCGGCGGCCGCAGCGTCGTCTGGCGACGACGCGCCCAGCGTGACGGGCCTGACCATGTGGGAGTTGCGCGAGCTGCAGCACGCCCTCGACGAAGCGTCACTGGCGTTGCATGCGCTTGCCCGGGCCCGCTCGCAGGCCGAGGCCGCGAACCGCGCCAAGGACGAGTTCCTGGCGATGCTCGGCCACGAGTTGCGCAATCCGCTGAGCGCGATCACCACCGCAGCGCAGCTGCTGCGCATGCGGCCCGAAGGCGCCCCTGCGATCCTGGCGCAGGGTGTGCTGCAGCGGCAGACCGCGCACCTGACCAGGTTGGTCGACGATCTGCTCGACGCCAGCCGGGTCAGCCAGGGCAAGATCGAGATCGATCGGCGACCACTCGAATTCGCCGCCCTGGTGCGGCGTGTGGCCGTGCAGGTTGTCGGCAGCTCGCCCGGGCACCGGCTCGATCTGCGGCTCGAGGCGGCCTGGGTGCTGGGCGACGACACGCGGCTGGAGCAGATCGTCACCAACCTGCTGAGCAACGCGGTGCGCTATTCGCCCGACGGCGGCGCCATCCACGTGGTGCTTGCACGCGCCGCTGACCGCGTGCTGCTCAGCGTGCGCGACGAAGGCGTCGGCATGACGGCCGACCTGGTGCCCCGGGTGTTCGATCTCTTCGTGCAAGGCGAGCGCGGTGTCGCCCGCTCACAGGGCGGGCTGGGCATCGGCCTCACGCTCGCGCTGCGGCTCGCTGAGCTGCACGACGGGCGGCTCGGCGCCCACAGCGACGGCGAGGGCCAGGGCAGCACATTCACGCTCACGCTGCCGGGCACTGCGCCGCCAGCGGGCAGCCTGCCGGCCACGCAGCCGGCCACGCAGCCGGCCAGCGCT
>JBBRVT010000716.1:0-1916 GCA_038246615.1 Burkholderiales bacterium | reverse complement strand
TGCAGTGCGGCTTCGGCCCGGGCGTGCCCAGGGCGCGGTCGACGCGGTGTGGCGGGTGGAGCCCGCGCCGGGCCAGGTGAACTGCTTCATGGACGACCGACCCGCCGCACTGCAGGCCGAGCTGGACGCGCTGTGGGCGCGGGTGGAGACGCTCGCCGCCACGCCCTTCGATGCCAGCACCGACCACACGATCAGCGTGCTCGACGCCCGGGCGCATGCCAGTGAACCGGCGCTGCGCGCGGGCGATCCGGCCTGCTGCATGCCGGCGCACGCGGTGACCTGCTGTCCAGCGACGGTTGGTGCGGCGCAGCAGGGCCTGCGCCTCGCGGCGCTGGGGGATGTCGACCAGCGTCACCACCGCCCCCTGCACCACGCCGTGCTCCTCGATCGGGTGGCTGGTGGATTCAACGTCGAAGGCGCTGCCATAGGCGCGCCAGAACAGCCCGTCGTCGATGCCGCAGGGCAGGCCCTGGCGGAAGGCCTTGAAAATCGGGCAATCGGCCTCGGGGTCGTGGCGGCCGTCGGCATGGGTGTGGCGGACCAGCTCGTGCATGTTGCGGCCGATGATCACATCGGCCGGCCAGCCCAGCATCTGCGCCGCGTGCGCCATGCCATCGCCCCAGGCAGCGCGTGCCGGGGCCGGCGCTGCTAGGCTGCGCGCCCATGACCGCCCGGCCGTCCTTGCCTGCCACCATACGCCCGCGGCCACGCCGCCGTGCGCTTCGGACACTTGCGCTGGTCGCGCCGCTGCTGCTGCTGGCCACGCAGGTGCGCCTGTTGCCACAGGACGCGGGCGTGCTGCTGGAGCTGGCCGGCCAGCCGGTGGACGCCGCTGGCGCCGTGCAGGCTGGCTGGCAGCGCCTGGCGCGTGATTGCAGCGGCGTGCAGCGCTGGCCGGCCGGCTCGGCGCCCTGGGCGCAGGCGCAGCAGGCATTGGCGGCGCACAGCCCGCCGGCGTCGCGCGGCGCGCGGCCGCTGCAACTGCTGCAGGACGCCAGCGGCGACTGGCTGCTGGCCGAGGTGCTGTGGGACGGCCCAGGCGCCGCCACCGACGCTGCAGCCATCAGCGCGCCGCTGGACCCGGCCATCGTGCCGCTGCGCCGCAGCGCCGCCGGCCTGCAGGTGCAGCCGGCCGGCGTGTGGAGCGGCGACACCGGCCCCTGGCAGGCACCGGTGTTCATCCGCCGCTGGCTGCAGCAGCAGGTGCCGGGGTTGCCGGCCGACCTGGCGCTGTGCCTGGACCCGCAGTGGCCGGCCTTTGCCGGCTAGCGGTTGGCCGTCAGCCACGAGCCGTCAGCCGGCTGCACAGGCCCTAGCGCGCCGGCCGCAACGGCGCAATTCGGGGTCGCATCGGCACGGGCCAGCTGAGCGGCGGGGACTGCAAGGTGCGCGACCTGCTGCCGCCGGTGCAGCCGATCCCCATGGCCCAGCCGATCCGCATGGCCCGGGCGATCTGCGGGCCCGACGGCAAGCTGAAGGGCTTCGACATCGACATCGCGATGGCGCTGTGCGCCGAGATGAAGGCCGAGTGCAGCCTGGTGCCACAGGAATTGGGCGGCACCATCCCGGCGCTGCATCGCGCTGGCGCTGGGCCTGGCCGGGGCGCTGGCCAAGCTGTCGGGCTCGCGCCTGGCGCGCGGCGTGGTGCAGGCCTGCACCACCATCATCCGCGCCGTGCCCGGCCTGGTGCTGATGCTGCTGGTGTTCTACGGCGGGCAGCTGGCGATCAACAGCCTGGGTGATCGCCTGGGGTGGGGCCTGCATCGACATCGACCCCTGAGAGCCTGAGAGTCTTTCGTTCATGCCCGCTCATCACGCCAAAGTGCCCCCGCTCGTCGTTGCAAATGCTCGCCATAGCCCGGGCTATGGCTGCGCTTTGCGCCTAGATCGGGCGCCCTTTGACGCGCTGTTCGGGC
>JBBRVT010000715.1:0-1917 GCA_038246615.1 Burkholderiales bacterium | reverse complement strand
CGCGCCCACAGCGCGTCCAGCTCGGCCTGCAGTGCGGCGGGTCGGTCGTCCATGAAGCAGTTCACCTGGCCCGGCGCGGGCTCCACCCGCCACACCGCGTCGACCGCGCCCTGGGCACGCCCGGGCCGAAGCCGCACTGCAGCAGGATGAAGCCGGCACGGATGCGGGCGATCAGCGGTTCGGCCGGGTGGGCGATGGCATCGGCGTCGGGCACGAACAGGTCGGCGCAGCGCAGCGGCCAGGTGTTGGTGCCTTCCAGCGCGCTGAAGCCGGGGCAGTTGCGCAGTTCGACCCCGGGGGCGTCGCAGCGCAGCAGGAACATCACCTCGGTGGGGGCCGGTGCTTCGGCATCGTCCACACCGGCCAGCAGGCCGGCGCAGTGGTCGGGCCCCAGGTTGCCGACCCAGCGCAGGGCGCGGTTGGCGCGCCAGCCACCGGCCACACGGCGTGCCTTCGGCAGCAGGGTCTCGATGCCGGCATGGGGCCTTCATCGGCTTGCGCATGCCGGTGCCGCCCAGGCGCGCACTGCCTCGACCAGTCGTGCCGCGAATGGCGCCACCGGCGCCAAGACCTGCCATCGGCGCCGGCCGCCTCAGCTGGCGTGAGCGGCGACATCTGGTTCATGAAGGCGCTGATCCCCATGCCGGGCTTGTTCATCGGGTGGATCGAGATCAGCCGCATTGCGGTGCTGCTGTGTCAGACGAACGGGGCGGTCAGCCCTTCGGCGGCCAGCGCCTGCTGCACCGCCGGCAGCGCCTGCACCCGCTGCAGCCAGGCGTCGAGCACCGGCCGCATGCGCGCCGGTGGCGAGGCGTCGCCGGTGAAGCCGCGCGTCCAGCGGCACAGCATCAGCCCGTAGAAGTCGACCACGTTCAGCTGTTCGCCCAGCAGCCAGGGCCCGCCGTGGCTGGCCGACTGCACGGCCAGCTGGTCCAGCAGCCCCGCCACCCTGGCCTGGGCATGCGCCCGCACCTGGGCCGCTGCCGGCAGATTGCCGGCGTCGACCAGGCGCTCTGGGTAGAAATAGTGCATCAGCGTGGCCTGCAAGGTGCTGCTCATCCACAGCAGCCACTTGTAGGCCTGCGCCCGCTGCGGTGTGCCCAGTGCCGGCATCAGGCCGGCAGTGGGCTGCCGGTCGGCCAGGTGCAGGCAGATCGCGGCAGACTCATACAGCACCAGGTCACCGTCGACCAGCACCGGAATCAAGCCATTGGGGTTCAGGGCCAGGTAGGCCGGCTGCTTGTGCGCGCCCTGGTCGCGGTCCACCAGCACCAGGCGGTGGGGCAGGCCCAGGGCCCGCAGCAGCATGTGCGGCGCCATGCTGGCGTTGCCAGGGAAGTGGTGCAGTTCGATCATCGGGCGGGTCCGGCTGTTGGGCTGTTGAGCGGTTCGGCGGTTGGGCGGTTGCTGCTGTCGCGTTCGGGGCCGCTGGGCAGTTGGGCCGCCGCGTCGCCGGGGCATCCTGCTCCCGCCTGCAGGCGTGGTGATCGCGCAGAGCAACCTGCAGCTGGCACTGTGGATGGCACTGTAGCTGGCGCGCGCCCGGGCGGTGCAGCCCGCATCCTGCCGGCCAGCCGGCTGCAGGGAATGCGGCTGCGGCATGGGCCCGGCACTGGACATCGGTGCCTGTTCCGGCGCTTCTTCCGGCGCCTCTTCCGGCGCCAGTGTGCTGGCCGACCACCGCAACTGGTTGACCTTCAGGAACCGCGCCGACCTGGTGGTGTTGGTCGCAGGCGACATCCTGTTGTGCAACCAGTCCGGCGTGACCGCGCTCAACCGCGCCAGGCACCCGCATGTGACGCAGGCGTTGGCCCACGGTGTTGCAGCCTGGGTGGTGTCACCGGTCGGCCAGGCCAGCATCGCGGCCTGCAAGATCGGCGGCAAACGGCTGCTCTTGCCCAGCGCAGGCCAGTGCTG
>JBBRVT010000714.1:0-1920 GCA_038246615.1 Burkholderiales bacterium | reverse complement strand
GGCCCACGCCCTGCTTCCAGATCTGGAGCGGCTTCAGGCCCACCAGCTTCTGCCCGGCCAGGCTGATGCTGCCGCTGTCGACCGCCACATTGCCGCCAAAGCGCTTGCCCAGCTTGGTGACTTGCCGCAGCGGCATCACACGGCCTTCTTGCGGTCGAACAGCTGCCCGACGAAGCCGGCGATGCCCTGCGGAAAGGCCAGCATCAGCACCAGCACCAGCACCAGCACCAGCACCAGCATCAGCACGATGCCGCCGGGCAGCGCGCGCCAGTAGTCGGTGCTGCGGGCGACGCTGTCTTGCAGCCAGGTGAAGGTGACGGCGCCCACCACCGGGCCGGTGAGGGTCTGCACGCCGCCCAGCAGCACCATCACCAGGCCGTCCATGCCAGGCAGAAGAACTTCTTCTGCCTGGCGAAGTCGGTCAAAGCCAGGCCGATGTTGCTGAGAAACGGGCCGGTCAGCAGGTCCACCTTCTCGCGCGAGACCAACTCTTCGGCGGCGCGCACCGCGTCACCCGGGTTGGCGTTGTCGTCGCGGGTGGTCAGCTCCACCTTGCGGCCCAGCAGGCCAGCGGCGCCGTTGATCTCTTCGACCGCCAGTTCCATGCCCTTCTCGTAGGGCTCCAGGAAGGCCGGCTGCGCCTTGCAGCTGTTGACCTCGCCGATCTTGATCGGGCCGCTCTGAGCCAGGGCCGTGGTGGCCGTGGTCGTGCCGGCCAGCGAGATGAGCGCGGCCAGTGCGGACAGGAAGTGCTTGCGGCTCATCGAGAAGTCGTCGTCGGTTGAAGCAGAATTGAGCCGACAGCCTGCGGGCGCCATGCACTAGCGCAGGCCATCGACGCCCTGGATCTCATGCACCTGCAGCCCGCCGATGCGTGGCAGCGGCCGGCCGCTGTCGGTGACGGCCACCGCCACCACGATCTCGTTGGCCCGCGGCGCGTCGCTGATGCGGGCCTCGATGGCGTCGAAGTGGCTGCGCACGAAGGCGGCGTCCTTGTGGCCCAGCGGCACGTCCACCGCCGTGCCCACGCCGCCCTGCTTCTTGGCTGAAGGCACCAGGGCGGCGCCCTTCTCCACCGCGCGGCGCAACGGCGCACCCAGCTTGGGGTGCAGGATGGCGGCTGCATGCTCCAGCTCACCGGCTTCGCCGATGATGGCGGCCTTGCCGTAGCTCTGCGCCTGCGCCGGCGTGATGCCCAGGGCCTGCACGCAGCGCTCGCCCAGCAGCGCGCCCAGCTCCTCGCCGATGGTGACCAGCGCATCCAGGTTTTCTTCGTAGCGCCCGGCGCAGGGGTTGGCGATCACCGCCATGGCCAGCGCGCGGCGGGTGGGTGGGCTGATGTCGCGGCCCATCTCGCGGCGGGTTTCATCGACCTGCACCACCAGCTTGCGCACATAGCTCGGAACATCGGTTGCCATGGGGTTCTCCTGTGTCGGGTGGTCAGCGCTGACCATCCCATTTGGCGATGTTGTCGGCCGCCAGGCCACCGACCCGGGCATGCACCCGCGCGCCGCAACTCATCGCCAGGATCAGCACCATCTCATCGGGCCGGGGCGCGCCCGGCACACGCACCTCGATCGCGTCGAAATGGCTGCGCACATAGCTGGCGTTGATGTGGGTCAGCGGCACGTCCAGCGTGGCGCCGGGCGGGCCCACCTTCTTGGTGCTGGGCACGATGGCCAGGGCATTGCCGAGTTGTCGGCCCCCGGGCCCCGGCTGCGCCGGCACCGCCCCCCTAGTGGGCTCGACGCCCTCGGGAGCGGCCCTTCGAGCGTCGAGCCCGCCGCTCGAAATGCCTTTGGCATAGGCCGCAGCATCGCCCTTCCAGCCCAGCAGTTCGCGCATCGCATAGCCACCGGGCACATGCCACAGCGCGCCGTGTTCCAACTCTCCGGCGGCACCGATGATGGCGCCTTTGCC
>JBBRVT010000713.1:0-1923 GCA_038246615.1 Burkholderiales bacterium | reverse complement strand
CGCCCGCTCATCACGCCAAAGTGCCCCCGCTCGTCGTTGCAAATGCTCGCCATAGCCCGGGCTATGGCTGCGCTTTGCGCCTAGATCGGGTGCCCTTTGACGCGCTGCTCGGGCACGCCCGAAAAACTCTCAGGCTCTGAGACTGGATTTCTGACACCCGAGCACCGCACCTGGGCGAAAATGCCGCGATGCTGCAGCAACGCACCGTCAAATCCATCACCAGTGCCGTCGGCGTGGGCATGCACAGCGGCCAGAAGGTCGAGCTGACGCTGCGCCCGGCGGCGCCCGACACCGGCATCGTGTTCCGGCGGGTCGACCTGGCGGTGCCGGTTGAAATCCCGGTGCGCTTCGATTCCGTCAGCGACACCCGCATGGCCAGCACCATCTCGGTGGGCGGCGACCCCGGTGCGCCCAAGGTGCAGACCATCGAGCACTTCATGAGCGCCTGTTGCGGACTGGGCATCGACAACCTGCGGGTCGACATCACCGCTGACGAGGTGCCGATCCTCGACGGCTCGGCCGCCAGCTTCGTGTTCCTGCTGCAGAGCGCCGGCATCGCGCTGCAGGACGCGCCCAAGCGATTTTTGCGGGTGAAAGAGGTAGTGGAGGTGCGCCAGGGCGAGGGCAAGCGCCTGATGTGGGCGCGGCTGGAGCCGCACCACGGCTTCAAGCTCAGCTTCGAGATCGACTTCGACCACCCGGCGGTCGACGCCACCGGCCAGCGTGTCAGCTTCGACATGGGCTCGGGCCGCTACAAGCGCGACATCGCGCGGGCCCGCACCTTCGGCTTCACCAAGGACGTGGAGGCCATGCGCTCACGCGGGCTCACCCTGGGCGGCAGCATGGACAACGCCATCGTGGTCGACGACATCCGGGTGCTCAATGCCGGCGGCCTGCGCTATGACGATGAATTCGCCAAGCACAAGATCCTGGACGCCATCGGCGATCTGTACAACGCCGGCCACCCGATGCTGGCGCATTACACCGGCCACAAGAGCGGGCACGCGCTGAACAACCTGCTGCTGCGTGCGCTGATGTCGCGCCCTGCGGCGTGGGAGTTGGTCAGCTTCGACAACGCCGACCAGGCGCCTGCGGGTTTTGCCGCGCTGGCGCCGGCCTGGTGAGCCCGCCCGACTTGCCTGCGGCCCTGCGGCCCTGGGTCCGAAAAGGGGTGCCAGCGCCGGGCAAAGGCCAGGCGCCGCACAATCGGGTCCATGTTGATCGCTCGTTTCATTTTCGGCCTGCTGTTCCTGGCCAGCGTGCTGTGCTTTGCCATGTTCATCGGCACCGGCCAGGTGGTGTGGCGGCGGCGCGGTGTTCTGGTGCTGACGTGGGCGCTGCTGGCAGCGCTGGGTTTTTTCGGGGTGCTGATCCTCGAGCGCCTTGCGCCGATGCTGTAGCCGCGCCCGCATGACATTTCTGTTCTGGGTGGGTGGGGTGCTGCTGGCGCTGACGGCGCTGCCCGCTGCCATTTTCTTCGCGTTGCACCTCGGCACCGGCGAGCCGGTGCCCCTGGCCCGGGCCAAGGTCTTCTACCGCTGGGCGGTGGTGGTGTTCCTGGGCACCTTCGACATCGCCATCTTCACCAAGGTGATCCAGGGAGTCCTGCTGTTCTGGTAACGGCGCGCGGCAGCGCCGGTCAAGGCTTCTGGCGCGCCAGCGATTCCTTCAGGTCGTCCAGTTCGGGGCAGCCCGCCGGGCAGGCCCTGGCCAGTGCGGCCTGCTGCACCTCGGCCTGGGCCCGCCGGTTGGTCTTCAGGTAGAGCTCACCCAGGTACTCCAGCGCGCCGCGATGCGCCGGGTTGATGCGCAGCGCCTCTTGGTAGTGCTGTTCTGCAGCTGCGTTGTCGGGCCTGGACTGGCTGCGCAGCGCATAGCCCATCAGGTTGTTCCAGTCGGCGCTGCGCTCGTCGCGTGCCGACT